>JASLGC010000260.1 GCA_030150335.1 Flavobacterium sp. | reverse complement strand
CTATTTCAGGGGGAGGGAATCAGTCTATGTCATTGCGTGTGGTTGATAAAGATGGAAAAGAATTTGTGATGAGAGGGGTGAGAAAGAGTGTATCTCGCTTTGTGCAAACGGCTGTTTTCAAAGATCAATACGTAATGAATTCGTTTAAGAATACTTGGGCTGAAGGGTTTATTTATGATTTCTATACGACTTCACATCCATATACACCGTTTATTATTGGTGACCTTTCTGAGGCAATTGGGATGTTTCACACGAATCCAGAGTTGTACTATATTCCTAAGCAAAAAACGTTGGGTAGATTCAATGAAAATTATGGGGATGAATTATATATGATAGAAGAACGTCCGACAAGTGGTTATGAGGATGAAGATAGTTTTGGGAATGCTTCAAAGATTATTAGTACAACGGATGTAATTGCTAATCTTAGAAAAGATAAGAAATATGTTATAGACCAGCAAGCTTTTTTGCGTGCACGTATTTTTGACATGCTTATTGGCGACTGGGATAGACATGGAGACCAATGGAGATGGTCGGAATTTAAAGAAGATGATAAGGTGATTTATAGACCAGTGCCAAGAGATAGAGATCAGGCATTTGCTAAGATAGATGGGGCTTTATTGTCGTTGATTAAAAAGTTACCACCATTGAGACATATGCAAAGTTATAAAGATGAATTTGCTAATCCACGTTGGTTAAATAAGACGGCATTCCCTTTGGATCAATATTTATTGAAGTCAACATCAGTTGATGATTGGACTGCGGAAGCTAAGGATATTGTTGCGACTTTAAGTGACGAGGTGATTGAAGAAGTGTTTGCCAAATTACCTAAAGAAGTGCAAGATGAGGAGATAGCAGAAATCAAGAGAATATTAAAGGTTAGAAAAAATACGATTGTCGATTATTTGCCAAGATATTATACGAAGTTAAGAGAGTATGTTATTCTGGCAGGAACGGATAAAAAGGACTTTTTTGATATAGAACGTTTGCCGAATGGAGATGTTAAGTTGAGGCAATATCGCGATAAGAAGACTGGAAAAGAGCTTAATTTTGAAAAAGGTTATTCGTCAAAAGAAACAAAAGAGATTTGGATTTACGGCTTGAATGGTGAAGACGAGTACATTGTGCATGGAGATGGAAAAGCAAAGATTAAACTGCGTTTGATCGGTGGTAAAAACCAAGATACTTATGAGATTGAGAACCCTCGTAAGGCAATTGTCTATGATTATACGGATAAGAAAAATACTATTATAGAAAAGAATGGTACTGTTAGATCATATAGTTCTAACAAATATGACTTGAATAATTTTAATTATGAGAAGGTTCCTGTAAATATTAATATGTTGTTGCCAAATATTGGTTATAACCCAGAAGATGGTGTGAAGTTAGGGTTTATGTTTAGCTCAACGAGAATGAAGTTTTTACAAGACCCATTTACAAGCAAACATGAGTTGAAAGGGTTTTATTCTTTTAATACAAAAGGTGTAGAAGCGGAGTATAAAGGGTATTTCCCAAATGCTACAAATAATTGGATGTTTACTTTAGGAGCGAGAGCTACAAGTCCAAACTTTGCGATTAACTATTATGGAATAGGGAATGAGACACATTATTTTGATAAAGAAGAAGGTAATGATTATAAACGTGTACGTATAGAAAGTTACTCTGTGACACCTGGTTATCGATATGAAGGAAAACAAGGAAGTGCTTTTGAGGTAAATGTAGGGTACGATGCATTGAAAGTACAAGATAAGTCAAATCGTTTTATTACAAGTTCACCAGAGGTTGTAGACCAAAAAGTGTTTGACTTTCAACAATACGGTTCGTTAAATATAGAGTACAATTACGAGCAATATAACTATCCTGCTAATCCAACAGTAGGTTTTGGGTTTAATTCAAAAGCGGGATGGCGTATGAATCTGGAGGATACAAAACAGAACTTTGCATATTTAGATTTGCGAATGAACTTTGTTCATTTTATTGATAGAGGAGAGCGTTTTGTATTTGCTACAAACTTTAATTACCAAACAAGGTTTAATGATAATTACGATTTTTATCACGCTGCTACAGCAGGTGGTAATGCTAATTTAAGAGGATTTAGACCGGAGCGTTTCACAGGGAAAACATCTTATGTGCAAACAACAGATATTCGTTTTAATGCAGGTCAGTTCACAGCAGGGTTTTTACCAATGAGTTATGGATTCTATGCTGGATTTGATTATGGTAGAGTGTGGACTCCGTTAGAAAGCTCTAACAAGTGGCACAACGCTTATGGTGCTGGTTTTTGGATAAATGCAATACAACAAGCAACTCTACACTGTTCTTATTTCAACAGTGTAGATGGAGGTCGCTTGGTATTTGGATTAGGGTTTGGGTTTTAAAGCACCCAAATCCACTTTATATATTTTACCACCAGCTTTGTTTTTTACTTCATCTGCGATGTAAACAGTGTTGTTCCCATTAAAAGAGACAGCCTCTTTTTGAGATACGTGGTGTAGTTTATGTTCAGATATTTTTCCGTCTAAAATGGCATTAGGATTGAATCCGTCAATAATCCATAGTTTAGAATGAGAAAGTAATACAAAAGTTTTTTGGTCAGGGCTGATAGCTGCTCCTGTAATAGCACAATGTTTGTAAATATTACAACCTTTAAACTTTTGTACTAATTGTGCTTTATGATGCCCTGCTTGGTTAGGAACTTTGTAAACAAGAGAAGTTCCGTCAAAACCTTTACTTCTGTTTTTAGTAAAGATGTAGAAGTTGTCATTGTAAACAAAAAACGCTTCAGCATCATACATCAATTGCGTTTCTTTAGGAGGAAACTCAGTTTGCTCTGGGTATTCAAAAGAAATGATTTCGTCTGCTTTTGCTTCTTCTTGTCCTAATTGCTCTTTATTAACCTTGATAATTTTAAGGTCTTTTCTGCTATTTTTATTATTCCCAAAATCACCGATATACAAGTTCCCTTCTTGGTCACTTGTCAATTCTTCCCAATCGATGTTCTTTTCGTTTTTAACTTTTAAGGTATGAGTAATACTACCTGTAGAGTCAATTTGATATAGTTCATTGTTGTTTCCGCTATCTTGTAAAACCCAAAAAGTTTTAGAAGAAGCGTCATAATGTAATCCAGAAACTTCTTTTAAGTTATTCGGGAGCGTTATATAATCTTCTGTAATGTCTTTTTTTTGACCACAGCTTGCTAAGGTGAAAAGAGCAATAGCTGTGATAGATAAGAATGTTTTCATTTTGAGTATTTTTAGAAAGTATAAAGTTAGTAAAAGTGTTAATAAAAACAGGGAAAATAGGTGTATAATCTTGCTGTACTAAATAGTTGGTTAATAAGGCTTGAAAAGTATTGATAACTTTAGGTATAATGAAAAAAATGACTAAAAATTCAAACTTTAAAGTATATTTGCAAAATATAGGCTTATATTGTTTTAAATAGAAGAGAATAAAAGTCTTAGAATCTTGATTATATGATTAGTGAAAGTTGTTTCAATACTTCTAATGGGCATGTAATCTAATTAAAACTTTGATATAACGAAGATGAAGAACATTAGAAACTTTTGTATTATTGCTCACATTGACCACGGAAAGAGTACGTTAGCAGACCGTTTATTGGATGCTACACAAACGGTAACTGCACGTGAGCAACAA
>JASLGC010000257.1 GCA_030150335.1 Flavobacterium sp. | reverse complement strand
ATTAAGAGCATCTACATTATTTCTTGTAATATTCATTTTTGATGTATTTACATATAAAATTGGGTTGCAAAAATAAATTATTTTTACAACCCAACCAAGTTTTTAAGTAATTGTATTTCAACTATTAATTTTTTATCTTCTCTGCGGCTCACCTTTTTGAAGGAAGCCATTTACTATTGATTGACAGAAAGTCAATACCACACTAAATAAAAGTGCATACCAAAAGTTCTCAACAGTAAATTCTTTCACAAAATAAGCACTCAATTGAATAATCACCGCATTAATTACTAATAAGAATAACCCCATTGTAATCACAGTTGCTGGCAAGGTTAAGAAAACCAATACAGGTCTTAAAAACATGTTTAACAATCCCATTGCAACGGCAACCCACAAAGCAGTTGTCCATCCTGATACTGCTACTCCTGGCAATAACCAGCATAAAAACATAACAATAGCAGTTGTAATCAATAATCTAACAATTAATCCCATAATATATTTTTTGCTAAAAATAAGGAAAATTATTTATTCCCAAGCACCAATGTTGGTCCTGGGTAAACTGCTGGATTCACTAATGGAATAGTAGCATTGTAATGTTTGTTGATTACACGCAAGATTTCAGCAGCGATAAACGCGTATCCTCTTGCATTTAAATGTACTCCATCTAAAGAGAACATAACAGTATTCAAGTTACCCATTCCTTTGAAATAATCAGCTGTATAGATTTGCCCATCTTCTACGCGCAAACCAGCAACTGCTCTATTCAACACATCATTCATATCCGCTACAGCAAGTCCTTTATCCGATGCTACAGATTTAATAATTGCATTAAACTTCACAGTAGCTTCTTTAATTTTCTTCTGTTCAACAGGATTCAATACAAAAGCATCACTTAAAGGAAAAGTAACTCCCACTTTTAGCATTTCATCTAAAACAGGACTTCCAACAGACTGAGGCAATGAAGCACCAATTTGAGGTTTACTTGTCAACAACAATAAATCATTTGCAGTCGCATGTCTTGCTTTTCCGAATGTTTGAGCGATAAGTTTTATTTGCATGTCATTGATAGGGAAAGGGAATTGGCCTGCAGCAACAACTGCCTTAATTCCTCCTTCTAACAAAGCAGACATATCCGTTAGTGTTCTATCTTCGATCAACAATGGATTTGCCTTTTCTTTAGAGAACAATTGCAAACGATCTCCTTGACCACCTTTCTCTAAAATTTGCTTTAACATACCAACCAACATATTCAATTGGTCAATTTTATCAACACCAATCAACTCTGGAGTTAATGGGCTATATGGTACTGTTGTAAAAAATGGAATTGCAGTAACATCAGGAATAGTTGCTACAACACCTTTAGCACCACCAGAAGTCAATGTGTTTGTGATAGCTTCATAAACATTTTTAAACACACCTGCATTTGTAATATCATTCGGACCATATTGAGCAGGATCTAAACCACCAGCTTCATTTTGATCAACACCTTCACCACCTGATGTAGCATAAGACAATACGTCATTAGCACCAATCCAGTTTGTAAAGAATGTAGGCTTTAAAGTCATCGCATCACCTAATACAGTTGCATCATCACTTGTAGCAGTACGCACAAAATAAGGGTTTGCCTTACCTACAGCTAATCCTGCTATGCTACCATATCCTTTTGCTAACAAATGATACGTTTTAGCCCCAGGTACACCTGCATTGTGGTATGCCTTTTTTTGTTGAGCTGTAGCTTCGATAGTACTTGTTCCTGGCACATTCTCAGGCCCACCAGTAACCATATTAATAACCATCTTCGTTTTAAAGTTTGGATTAGCATTACCTCCAAACAACAAACCTCCGATATTATTAACATCATCAGCAAAAGAAGGTTGAGTAAACTCCCCTCCTCCTACTACTTTAAACTGCTTTGCTAAAATATTAGGAAAAGAATTCTCCTGTCCTGTACGGAACACAGTCCCATCCATATATCCAGCCGTAAGCGAGTTACCAACCGCCACATAAGAACTAAAGTCAGCATCCCCAGCATTATACGTTTCTGAATTAATTTCATCTTTAAAAGATGGCTCACAAGAAGCTAATAAAGCCACTGCTGGTAGTAATAATAAATATCTTTTTTTCATGATCGTTCTTCTTTAAAATTAAAAACTATAGCTTAGACCAATACCTCCACTTGTAACAGCACTTTTATATGTTCCTCCAAAAGAAACATTCTGTCCATCTTCCATATAATAATCATATGAACTGTTTGTATCGCTGAAATGTAAATAAGAGAATACTAAATCTACACCTATACCATTTTTGAATTTATAAGTTAAACCACCTGTATATGCTCTTGAATCGTTTCTTGGAGTTTCTGGTGCAAAGTATCCCGCCTGAACAGGGCTTTCGTCAAAGTACCAACCTGCTCTTAATGACAGTTGCTCTGTAGCTGTATATTGCACACCAAAACGATAAGTACTTGAATCTTTATAATTACGTGCATTCACTGACTTTCCTACAGCAGGATTATCAACGAAATCAATAACTAAAGCATCATATAATCTCCAGAAAGTTCTGTTGTAATCAAATGCAAAAAGCCATTTTTTCCACTCATAAGAAGCCCCAACTGTCAACTCAGCTGGCAATGGCATTTGAGCTTTAATTTTACCGTCTTGAAACAAAGACTCTGCAAAAGCTGGCACATCGTGGAACTTAGCTTTTCCATCATTAGCCTTCATAATAACTTTAGAACGGTAGTGTAATCCTAATTTTAAATGGTCATCAACATTCACTAAATATCCAGCAGTCCATCCCCAAGCAGTTACACCTTTCGCTTCCACAGTAACATCAGTTCTGTTTCCATTCTCATCAGTCATACTACGAGAAACATTTCTATTAAAAGTTACTCCCCCATTTACGAAAATAGGTCCCCCTCCAAAACTGAAGTGCTTACTAACTTTAACAGCAATAGTCGGTTGAAAATAAATAGCTTTTAAGTCAATGTTATTAACTAAATGCGAACCTTGCCAATCTTGGTCCCAATCTACAGCACTTCCGTAAGGCGAATAAACAGCCATACCTAAGGTTAACCAATCAGTGGCTTTATAAGAACCATACGCATAAAATGGAGTACCAGTATTCCTTGTCTTGTTCTCCCAATCGTAAGTCTTATTCTGGAATTTAGTATCAGCAACTAAAACGCTTACTCCGGCAGAAAAGTTAAACTTATCTTCCAAATAAACAGATGCTGCGGGGTTAAAAAACAGAGTTTCCGCTCCTCCTACTACTGCAACCCCCGTATGCCCCATCGCAAGTTGCTTATTGCCTTGCATTGCAACCCTATACCCTCCAGCTAATGCTGAATAAGACACTAAAGTAACAAGAGACAATGATAATAACTTTCTTATCATAATTGACTGTTATTTAAAATTCGTTTATTTCAAATATATATAGTAAATCCAATTTTACAAATTTTTAAGCCTTATTTTAACATATAAATTTTCTTGTTTTGATTTTTAATCAATAAATACACTGAATTCCTAATGAAACAGAAATATATTTAACCATAAATACATAAAACACGAACAAACACATCAAATCAAAAACAAAAAGATTTCATTATTCTGTTGAAAAATATTCATTTTAACCCTATTTATCTCTACCTAAAAGTCTTATGCTTAATAAAAAACACAGAGACCCTAAATTTGAATACCAAAACTCTTTAAAAGCAACAGATTCGAAATCTATCCAACATCTCTTTGATATCGCTTCGACTAAAAACGCCTTTT
>JASLGC010000250.1 GCA_030150335.1 Flavobacterium sp. | reverse complement strand
GAAAGTAATGTTTATGATGCAAGTTTTGTGAAATTACGTGATGTTAGTTTAGGTTACTCTTTCAACAATATTTGGCAAGATAAACTTAACGTAAGAGTTTCTGCTTTTGCTCGAAATCTTTTGTTGTGGTCTAAAATGCCTAATTTAGATCCAGAGGCTTCTCAAGGAAATAATAATATGAGTGGTGGATTTGAACATTATTCTATTCCACAAGCGAAAAGTATAGGATTCTCAGTAAATGTTACATTTTAATAATTAAGAGAAATGAAAAGAATTAAATATATATTAATAGGATTAGTGGCATCATCATTTGTTCTTCAGTCTTGTTCTGAAGACAAAATGGATGACATTAATAAGAATCAGAACGACCCGGAATTTATGGAGTCTAAATACATCATTACTGATGTGATGAATAGTTCGGCTTATAATGGAATCGGGGGTGATTTAGCTTTTTACGCATCTGTTTATACCGAATTATTAGGAGGGGCTCATGCGCAAATGCATAATGCACAGATTAGGTTAGGGGAGCCTACTGCGAATACAACTTATAACAATAACTGGAATTCGCTTTATAGAAATCTTCGAAATCTACATATTATAATTAATAAGTGTTCTGAAAATGGAGCAGAGGCTGGTAATTACCATACTTTAGGAATAGCTCAAGTTATGACAGCTTTCAATTTAGGTATATTGACAGATTTGTTTGGAGATATTCCGTACTTTGAAGCCGTTAGTCCTTTGGTAAACCCACAAGCAAAGATTGATAAGCAGGAAGATATTTATAAAGAGATTTTTAGATTATTAGATGAGAGTATTTTAAATCTAGACAAAACAAGTAAGTTTGGATCATTAGGTAATCAAGATGTCCTTTACTCAGGAGGTAGTGCGGAGAGTTGGAAAAGAGCAGCTCATGGTTTGAAAGCAAAATATTTGATGAGATTATCTGCTATACAACCTAACTATCAAGCGGTATTAGACAATGTTGCTTTATCTTTTGAAAATGCAGATCAAGATTTTAGATACCAAAATGGTAAAGTTGATTATACTTTTTATAATTTCTATGATGCTCGTGCTGGTTTAGCTTCGTCAAAAACACTATTTGATTTAATGACTTCACTTGATGCTCAAGATCCAAGACTTGAAGATTATTTTGTAAAAGATAATGGAGTTGTAAAATTAGTGGATCATTCTATTGATCCTGAAATTGGACAGTCTTTATATTCTCCTTCAGGATTATCGTATTTTACTGATAATGATGATCGCAACGCAAGAAATGCTATTTACTTAATGAGTTACCATGAATTGTTATTCATTAAAGCAGAGGCGGAGGCAAGATTAAATAAAACTGCAGATGCTGTTGCAAGTTTGGAGTTAGCAGTTGTAGCTGGATTAAATAAGAAACAAAAGTTTACTTATCCTTCTTACCAAAGAAATATTCCTGCTGGATTAGCTGGTCCTGCACTTTTAAAGCGCATTGCAGAAGAAAAGTATATTTCTTTCTTTGAAGTAGAGAGCGTTGAAGCTTTCAACGACATTAGAAGATGGAAAGCTATGGGGGAAAATCTTATTGATTTAAAACATAAAGATCCTAGTTTATTTCCTAAACGTTACCCTTATGGAAATAGTGATGTTTCTAATAATCCTAATGTAAGAGAAGCGTACGGTGACGGTTCTTATGTTTATACAGAAAATGTATGGTGGGCAGGAGGAACTCGTTAATGAGTAAATTCTATATTAAAATACCAAGCCAGCGGACATCCGCTGGCTTTTTTTGTTTTTATACTATGTATCGATATGTTAATTTCTGAAATAAAAGCTCTCTTTTTTCGTATGGATTTTATTATTTTGGATGTAGTGAGTTATTAAGTGGGATTGGTATTTTCATTAGAATTTAAACTAACAAGGTAAGTGTTAATATTAACTCCTTCTAAGGTTTTGTTTAGTATAATTCATTTACTTATTTCTAATAATATGCTTGTTTTGATTGTGTATTCTGTATTTTATTGCGTTTTGATTGAAATGTATTTATTTTTAGTCTTAAAAAATATTTTCAGAAAGTTAAATTTGTTTAAAATATTTTGTTAGATTTGTTATACTAACTAATCAAAATAATTATAATGAAATCAAAGTTTACATGGATCTTAATGTGTATGCTGACCTTATTTGTACAGGTTGGTTTTGCACAAGAAAAGACTCTTAGCGGAGTTGTAAGCGAAGAGGGACTTCCTCTTCCTGGTGTATCCGTAGTAATCAGTGGTACTACAAGTGGTACTCAAACTGATTTGGATGGAAAGTATTCTATCAAAGCTAAAAATGGGGATGTCCTTGTTTTTTCCTTTGTGGGGATGAAAGATGTGAAACACACTGTTGGGGCAGCTTCTGTTTTTAATGTTGCCATGACAAGTGATGAAGAGATGCTTGAAGAAGTTGTAGTAACAGCTTTAGGAATTAAGCGTGACAAAAAGAAATTGGGGTATTCGTCTCAAGAAGTTAAAGGAGATGAATTATCAGGAGCAGGACAAACGAATGCTGTAAATGCATTATCAGGTAATGTTGCTGGTCTGCAGGTAACTTCACCTTCTTCAATGGGTGGATCTGCTCGTATCGTATTACGTGGTATTAAATCTGTAACAGGAAATAA
>JASLGC010000241.1 GCA_030150335.1 Flavobacterium sp. | reverse complement strand
AATTATTGCTGTCGGAAAAGAAGCAAGCTTGATGCAGGGGAAGACACATGGTAATATCAAAACAATCCGCCCTTTAAAAGATGGTGTAATTGCTGATTTTGATGCGTCAGAAAAAATGATAAGCCTCTTTATCAAGAGCATTCCTTCATTGAGAAAAAAAATGTTTACACCTGCATTACGTATGATCGTATGTATCCCTTCAGGAATTACTGAAGTAGAAATGCGTGCTGTAAAAGAATCTTGTGAGCGTGTGAATGGTAAAGAGGTTTACCTTATACATGAACCTATGTCTGCTGCAATTGGTATCGGTGTTGATATTATGCAACCGAAAGGTAACATGATTGTTGATATAGGTGGTGGTACTACTGAGATTGCTGTTATAGCTCTTGGAGGTATTGTTTGTGATAAATCAGTGAAAATTGCTGGTGATGTATTCACAAATGATATCATCTATTATATGCGTACACAACACAACTTATTTGTTGGAGAGAGTACTGCAGAAAAAATCAAAATCCAAATAGGAGCTGCTACTGAAGATTTAGAAACTCCTCCAGATGATATGCTTGTACAAGGTCGTGACTTACTTACTGGTAAGCCAAAACAAGTAACAGTGTCATACAGAGAGATTGCTAAAGCTTTAGACAAATCTATTCAACGTGTAGAAGATGCAGTTATGGAAACTTTATCTCAAACACCTCCAGAATTAGCAGCTGATATCTATAATACAGGTATATATTTAGCAGGTGGTGGATCTATGTTAAGAGGTTTAGATAAACGTATTTCACAAAAAACAGACTTACCTGTTTACATTGCTGAAGATCCATTAAGAGCAGTAGTAAGAGGTACAGGTTTAGCAATTAAAAATCTTGATAAATACAAAAGCGTATTGATCAAATAAAAATAACTTATGCAGCAGATAATCAATTTCTTTATAAAAAACAGTACTAAGCTACTGTTTTTGCTGCTTTTAGTCATATCATTCGGATTAATAATTCAAACACACTCTTTTCATCAGAGTTCATTTATTAGTTCTGCGAATGGTGTGACTGGTTATGTCTATGAAAATGTAAATGATTTTAAAGAATATATGCATCTTAAAACAGAGAATGACGCTCTTGTTTTAGAAAATGCATTATTAAAATCAGTCGTTTACAATAGTACTTCAGAACAAGATTCTGTTGACATTAGAAAACACATGCCCGCTGAAAGTCAAGAGTTTTCTATTATTGTAGCTAAAGTTATCCGTAATTCTTTTAATACTAAAGACAACTACTTAACGATAAAAGGAGGTTCTAATCAAGGAATTGACAAAAACATGGCTGTTATAAATAGCAATGGTGTCTTAGGTATTATTGAAAAGACATCATCTAACTATTCAACAGTACAAAGTATATTAAACGTTAAGTCTAAAATCAACGCTAAAATAAAAGGTTCAAATCACTTTGGAACTTTAGAATGGGATGGTAAAAACACAGGTTATGTACATTTATCTGATATTCCGCGTTTAGCAGAAATTTACAAAGGAGATACTATTGTTACAGGGGGAATATCAACTATATTTCCTGAAAATATTCCAATTGGGGTAATCGAGAAAGCTTACACAAACGAAAGCTCGAATTACTACACTATTTCAGTCCGTCTATTTAACGATATGACGAACTTAGGGTATATCTATATTATCAAGAATAAAGATATAGAGGAGATTAATCAACTTGAAGCGGAAACTACAAATGAATAGTATTGCATTATCAAATATTGCTCGATTTATAGCGCTATTAATCGCACAGATATTAATATTTAATAATATTGATCTGTTCGGTTTTATAAATCCATTTCCCTACATTCTTTTTATCATATTATATCCTTCTGAAAACACTAAACCTTTTTTCTATTTAGCAAGTTTCACTTTAGGGTTAGTAGTTGATATGTTTGAAAACTCTGGGGGAATACACGCTGCTTCAAGCTTAATTCTTGCTTTTTTTAGACCTTCTGTGCTAAAATTTTCTTTTGGTGTCAGTTACCAATATCACAACTTAAATATTATCAAAAAGGTTACTAAAGATCTTTTCAGTTCTTTAGAAGTTTTAGGATATATTGTCATATCAGTTGTTATACATCATATTGTTTTGTTTGGTTTAGAATTCTTTAGGTTCAATTTTGTTTGGGAAATATTGTACCGCACTTTTCTAACTACTATTACAACATTATTAGCTTGTATATTGATCCTTTTTCTGATTAAACCATCTAAAAAATGAGAAAATTTTTATTACCAATCATTATTTTGGTTGTAACAATCGTGATTCTATCAAGACTATTTTACTTGCAAGTTGTTGACGATACTTATATTAAAAAATCGGAAAATAATGCTCTTAAAATAGTTTACGAATATCCTGAAAGAGGTTACGTATACGATCGTAATGGTAAATTACTTATCGCGAATCAACCATCTTATGATATTATGGTTATTCCTCGAGAAGTAAAAGATATAGATACACTTGCACTTTGTAATTTATTAGATGTTTCGCTGGAAACTTTCAATACCAAACTTGAAAAAGCTAAAAAATATAGTCCAAGGCTACCATCAATCTTTTTGCCTCAATTGAGCAAAAAAGAATATGCAGCATTCCAAGAAAAAATAAGAAACTTCAATGGTTTTTATATTCAAAAAAGATCTCTTAGAGACTACCAAGTTTCTTCTGGAGCTAATATTTTTGGATACATACGCCAGGTAAATGAACAAAACATTAAAGCTAACCCATATTACAAATCAGGTGATTTAATTGGTATACAAGGTATTGAACAACAATACGAGCATACATTAAGAGGAACTAAAGGTGTTAAATACATTCAACGTGACCGTTTTAATAGAGAAATTGGTTCTTTCAAAAATGGTATTTATGATACATTAGCCGTAAAAGGAGAAGATATCACATTAACAATTGATAGTGAATTACAAGCATACGGTGAGTTATTAATGCAAAACAAAAGAGGTGGTATTGTTGCGATAGAGCCTAAAACAGGTGAAATCTTAGCATTAATCAATGGACCTTCATACGATCCTGCCTTACTTGTAGGTCGTGAAAGATCTAAAAATTACACGAAATTATATCATGACTCATTAGCAAAACCATTATATAATCGTGTACTTTCTGGTGAATATTCTCCAGGTTCTCCATTTAAAATCCTAACCGCCTTAATAGGATTACAAGAAGGCGTTATCACACCACATACAACTTTTAGTTGTAGTAGAGGTTTCTTTTATGGTAAAGGAGCTTGGATGGGATGTCACGATTCTGGAAACTGGAATTTAAATGCCGCTATTGCAAAATCGTGCAACACCTATTTTGCAAATGCATATAAAAGAATTATTGAAAAATATAAAACTCCTACTGAAGGAATCAATAGATGGAGTGAACATTTGCATAGTTTTGGTCTTGGTCAATTCTTAGGATATGATCTACCTGAAGGAAGAAAAGGACATATTCCTGATGCAGATTATTACAATAGATGGTATCCTAATGGAGGTTGGAGAAGTACAACAACAATTTCTAACTCTATTGGACAAGGAGAAGTTATATTAACACCTATGCAACTTGCTAATATGTTGGCTGCAGTTGCTAACCATGGTTATTACTATACTCCTCATATCATTAAAAATATCGAACACCACGATATTGATAATAAATTTACTACTAAGCACCAAACAACAATTGATCCAGAGCATTTCTTACCAATTGTCCAAGGAATGAATGATGTATTTAACTTTGGTACGGGTAGATCTGTGTATGTTGAAGGATTAGACATGTGTGGAAAAACAGGGACAGTAGAAAACTTCACACGTATTAATGGTAAACGTTATCAATTAACTGACCACTCCGTTTTTGTTGCTTTCGCCCCAAAAGACGATCCTAAAATTGCAATTGCTGTTTTTATTGAAAACGGTTATTGGGGTAATCGATGGGCTGCTCCTATCACAAGTTTAATGATTCAAAAATATTTACTTGGAAATATCGTTAGAAAAGATTTAGAGGATAAAATGCTAAAAGGTAGTTTACAATCTGAATACGATAAAGTACTTCAAATATATAAAGCTACAGAGAAAGCGCATAAGAAATGAAAAATGTAAGTGTTCAAAAAAATATCGACTGGATAACTATACTTTTATATATACTTTTAGTTTTTGCTGGTTGGATAAATATATACTCTGCTTCTTTACCAGCGGAGACTACCTCTATATTTGACCTTAATCAAATATATGGGAGACAACTTATGTTTATCATTATGTGTATTCCTCTTATAATCTTAATCGTCTCAATTGACGCAAAGTTTTACGAGAAATACGCCTTGGTATTTTATATAATTGGACTTCTATCTATATTAGGTTTATTCTTTTTTGGTAAATCTGTCAAAGGACAAACCAACTGGTATCAAATTGGTGGATTCGGGATTCAACCTTCTGAGTTTGTCAAGACGACTACTGCACTATTATTAGCAAAGTATCTTTCTGACAACCAAACTCATTTAGCAACGTTTAAAGAACAACTTGCTGCTTTAGCAATTGTAGGTATCCCAACCTTGTTTATTTTAAAACACGATACTGGAAGTGCAATGTTATTCGTTTCTTTAGTTTTTGTTCTATACAGAGAAGGATTGCCAAGTTGGTATTTATGGACTGGATTTATTACAATTATCCTATTCGTTTTAGCACTTGTAGTGAAACCAATTATTATTATTGGACTTATTTTATTGGCAGTTGGCATTCATTTTTATATGAATAAAAAAATAAGCAGAAACCCGGTAATCTATGTTATACTAACAGCCATAATGTCTGTTTTTGTACTATCAGTAGACTATGTTTATGACAATGTATTAGAATCTCACCAAAAAGACAGAATTAATGTACTTATTGGCGAAGAGGTAAACCTACAAGCCGAAGGGTACAACCTAAACCAATCTAAAATTGCAATTGGTTCTGGTGGATGGTCAGGAACAGGATTCTTAGAAGGAACACAAACCAAAGGTGGTTTCGTCCCAGAACAACATACCGATTACATCTTTACTACTGTAGGTGAAGAATGGGGATTTACTGGCGCAACAGTAATCATCCTATTATTTGTTTGTTTATTCTTTAGATTAATATATTTGGCAGAAAGGCAAAAGAAAACGTTTAATAGAGTTTATGGCTATTGTGTAGTCTGCTTTCTATTCATTCACTTTGCTTTTAATATTACCATGCTTATAGGACTATTCCCAACTATTGGAGTCCCTTTACCTTTCTTTTCTTACGGAGGGTCAAGCTTAATAGCATTTACAGTTCTACTTTTTATCTTTTTAAAATTAGACGCAAATAAAATTAATGAATGGTAATATTATAATTACCTAATTTACACTTAGAACTTAATAAAAACTCAGAATACAAAATGAAACAGAAGATGCTTTTAGCTGCAATATTATTCGCAGCTACAACTAGCTCTATGGTTGCTCAAGAAATGCCAAAAGAGCTTCCTACTCCAACAATTGAAAACGCTATTCAACAAGTAAAGACAGCTGAAGAATTAGAACATGCTAAGAATACTGTAGCGACTGACTTGAAAATTGAAGAGCTAAAAATTCAAAATGAATTAGACGCTGCTAAACAATTAAAGCAACAACAAAAAATTGAAGCTCAAAAGCAAAAAGCAGAACTTAGAGCTCAAAAACAAAAGGAAAAAGAACAAAAACTGGCTATTAAAAAACAAAAAGACATTATTAAAAGCCAAAAGAGATTAGAGAAAACAACTACTAAGCTTCACAAAGCTCAAGATAAATTTAATAGTGAAAACATTAAATTTACTCAAAAGAAAGCATTAGGAAAACTTACTCCAATCAATGAGTTAAAAGGAAAAGGAAAACTTTTAAAACTTCAAACTAAAATCACAGAATTAGAATTTGAAGTAAAAAGACAAACTTTACAATTCAATGCATTAACAAAATAATCAAAAGTTGCTCAATTTAATATTGAGCAACTTTTTTCTTTTATACACACAAGGCTTTTAAGCACCTATACAGATTACAAGCACACATATTTCATACTTCTTACAAAAGTCCTTCTACATCTTTAATTACAAGCTATACAAAGACTGGATCAAGCTCAAAAGTTGGGGAGGAATTGATAAAATAATATCTTTGCAGTATGATGGATAGTAAGGAAATATTAAAATTGATTCTACCAGAATATTTGGTAGAGAACTTTAAAATCACAAAAGTAGAAGAGTTAAATA
>JASLGC010000227.1 GCA_030150335.1 Flavobacterium sp. | reverse complement strand
AATTTACAAGAAAGGATTAGCTGTATTGGCAGACCAATATGATATTAAGCTAAATCACCATGATGCATTAAGTGATGCGAGTGCGTGTGGTCAGTTGTTTTCTCAGTATTTGAATAACGAAAACGTGTTTCTGTAATCCTTGCGGTGAATAGTTGATTGGTAGGTTAATAAATAATTTAGTGATTGGCTTATTATTAAGGAATAGAAGAATTAAACAGTAAACAAGTGGAAATAGCTTGCAGAGGAGGAGTTTGTTACAATTTATAGCAAGGAAACTCGTTCTGTATGATGAAATAGTGTTAAATTGAACACTATATATCAAATTATAAGAATATGGATAAACACATTACTTGGATTGGAGAGAGTCACCTGTCCATTGAAAAATGCCACATCATCGAAAAAGAACAAAGTTTTCACAGTAGAGGTGAAGTGGTAGGAAATAAGAATAACCAAGTGTATGGTGTGGACTATCAAATTGTGGTAGATAATAATTGGGAAACGCGTTTTTTCTCAATTAGTTGTAGTCACGGGCATAAGAATTACTTTTTGCATGCTCATAAGATTAACAATGTTTGGGTAATTGACGATGTAGAGCATCCAGAGTTTAATGAGTGCTTGGATGTTGATATTGCACTTACTCCTTATACGAATACATTGCCAATAAATAGACTGAAGTTAGCTATTGGTGAATCAAAAGAGGTCAGTGTGCTTTATATAAATCCATTGGAAGAACGCGTGGCTCTTGTAATGCAACGTTATACGCGTATGACAGCAGATACATATCACTACGAGAATTTGTGGAATGATTTTAAGGCAACGATTAAAGTTGATGAGAATGGTTTAGTTACCGAATATCCTGAAATGTATAAAGCAATATAAATAGAAACGGGCAAATAAATATTCGCCCGTTTTTTTATGTCTATTTGTTATTCTGAGGGCAAGGAGTAGTTGCTACTCTAACTTGCGATTTTCTTTTTCTTGTTTGATGTTTTTCAGGTAATTCGTATTGATTACTACAATAGGAATCAAAGCTAATGGAGTTATCAATAAGAGGGAGTTAATTTGATTACTGATATTCACGTAGATAGAGGTGATAAATAAGATAATCAAGACTAAAGCTAATAGCGTTGTTATAGTTTTTAATTTCTTTTGAAGTAGAAGTAACTCGTTGTCAGATAGTTTACGTAGTTTTTCTTTTTTCATGTTTTGTCTTTTGGGTAGTATAATAGAGAAATATACTATAAAGATAAAACAATTAAAGAAATGTTAAAATAAATAAAAGTAGTATTTTAGAATTATAGGAAGTAAAAAAAAAGCTCACTAATTAGCGAGCTTTTATCTTATTTTACGTTTTTCTTATTTTGTTCAATTATTCTCAGTTCATCAGCTTCCTCAGGGTTGCTTTGTTCTGTAGAAGGAATCTCAGTTGAATTAATCAAGTTTCCTTCTAAGTCGTATTTAGACTTTTCATCTTCAGAAGGCATAACAAATTTGTTCTTCTTAGATTTATAAAATGGAATGAAGTATGAAATACTATAGTTGAATCCAACTCCAATTGCTCCACTGTGTTTTTTATTGAAACCTGGGATGTATAGGTTTTCGAAGTCTTCCGGTTGTGTTTGTGAAATAAGACCATTTAATCTTAAAGAGAATCCCATAAATACGTTGTTGAAGACTCTCGTTTTTATACCTGCTACAAACTCTACCCAATGAGCAGATAATCCACTGTATTTTTTATTAGCCTCTACGCGTTGCGTTGGAAAATAAGGGTCTGTTGTATATGGTTTATACCAATTTAATGTTTGAGAAAATGATGAAAGACCATAGCGGAAACCAACGTACATCAAATCTTCTCTATCCATCCAGTTTATATTAAGGTTGTAATTAGCACCAAGTCTAATATAATTACCATTAGTAGTAAAACCGAAGTTGTTTTCATTACGGTCCATTTTATCATGACCTATCTCTGCAGCAGCATACCAGTTTTTGCTTAATCGGTAATCTCCTGTTACTTCAAATCCTGAATAAGTCTTGTCATATAAAGATCTTGTAGTTCTGAATAAGTCGAGTCCTACACGAAGACCATATCGTTGTGGATAGTAGTGAATTTCTTTGTCTATAGAGTCTCTTTGAGCTCCAAAATCCTTCTTTGGTGTTTCTTGAGCAAAAGCAGAAAGAGCAAAAAAGAATAAACTACAACTAATAAAAGATTTTAAAGTGTGCTTCATCTTGATTTACTATTTCGTTTGTTTCAGTTATATATTGTTTAATCCAGTTACCACTTGTAATTAAAGCATCCCCATTTAATTGAGGAGAAGTACCATCTTGATTTAAGGAGAATGTAGATACGTACCCACAAGCTTTATTTAAGTAAGCAGTAGTGATTTTGTATTTAAAAGTTAATGTATCGTATAGAACTACTGATTCATTATTTATTCTTTGTGTTGATTTTAGAATCCAAGAAGTCTCAGGAGTATCCAAACGCAATGGCAACGAAAGTTTATTTCCTTGATTAGTAATTACGTCTTCTTCACGACCAGCTACAAAAGCTTCGACTCTTTCATTTCTCGGAATATCTTGATCCTCGTAGTTGTAGAACTCTACTAAAAAACTTGGAGTAGTAGGTTCTGTTTCGGCACAGATATCATCTTTTTCACAGGCTACAAAGGCTATGCTACCAATGCATAATAGTACACCTGCTAATATTAATTTTTTCATATAGAATCTTTAGACTGTCTTATATAAGACGTCAAAAATACTAAAACTAATTCAGAACTCTTTAAAAAAAATAGGGGGATAGTTGGGGTTAGGAAAGCGCAGAATTTATAACATAAAATTAAGTTAAACAAATGGTTTAATGTTTAATCATTCTAAATTAAGGGTATTTGTGTGATTGTTTGTGTCAATATGTGTAAAAAAAGTGATTTTGCTTGTACCTTTAAGGGGCTAAAAATAAAAATTTAAATAATGTTAGAATCTATTTCCTCAGGATTGATACTGTTAGCAGCTACTCCTGTTGTACTCTTGATTGTTTTGCTTGGCTTCTTAAAAATGCCAGGAGAAAAAAGTGCTTTTATAACTCTGGTTGTCACAATTTTAATAGCCATGTTCGGTTTTGAACTATCTGTAAACGACACCGTGTTATCTGTAATTTACGGAGTAATTAAAGCAATTTTTCCTATACTTATTATCATTTTGATGGCTATTTATAGTTACAATGTACAGGTGCAAACAGAGAAAATAGAAGTGATCAAACAGCAGTTTTCGGCGATTTCTGAGGACAAAGCGATTCAAGTTTTGTTATTAACATGGGGATTTGGGGGATTATTAGAAGGAATGGCAGGTTTTGGAACCGCTGTTGCTATCCCTGCAGCTATCTTGATTAGCTTAGGATTCAAACCAATGTTTTCTGCAGTGGTTAGCTTAATTGCCAATAGTGTTCCTACTGCTTTTGGTGCAGTTGGTATCCCAGTAATTGTGTTGGCAAGAGAAGTTGACATGGCAGACCAAATCACTACAATTAGTGCAAACGTTGTTTGGCAATTGTCAATTCTAATGTTTTTAATTCCATTCGTAATCTTAACGCTTACGAGTAAATCATTAAAGGCAATTCCAAGAAATATTATATTAAGTTTATTGACAGGTGGGGTAACATTAGCTGTACAATATTATTCAGCTGTACATATTGGTGCAGAAACTCCTGCAATTTTAGGTAGTATCGCGTCAATTTTTGTTATTATTGCATTCGGAAAAATTACAGCTAAGAAAAGCACTGAGAAAAAATCAGAAGTTAGCTTTTCAGGTAAAGAGATTTTCCAAGCGTGGAGTGTATATGGTCTTATCTTAATCTTAGTTTTATTGACAAGTCCACTTTTCCCAATCAGTGCTTGGTTAAAAGAAAATGTAACTATTTTTCAAACAGTATTCAGCTTTGACATTGCAGGGGCAGCAAGAAAAGTTGGAATCTATTGGTTGACAGATACAGGGGTGTTAATCTTTGTGAGCTCAATCGTAGGTGGGTTAATTCAAGGAAGTAACTTATCTAAGTTATTCAAATTATTAGGTAAAACCACCTTACAATTAAAAAAGACAGTTATTACAGTTAGTTGTTTAATCGCTTTATCTACATTGATGGATTTCTCTGGAATGATATCAGTATTAGGTTTGGCTTTAGCAGCGGGAACAGGAGCGTTTTATCCTTTCTTTGCACCAGCAATTGGAGCATTGGGTACGTTCTTGACTGGTAGTGATACTTCTTCAAACATCTTGTTTGGTAAATTACAAGCAACAGTTGCTGATCAAATTGGAGCAGATAAAGGTTGGTTAGCAGCAGCTAATACAGCAGGTGCTACAGGTGGTAAGATTATTTCTCCACAGAGTATTGCAGTAGCTACAACAGCTTGTAATCAACAAGGTCAAGAGGGTGTTATTTTAAAAAGAGCAATTGTATTCGCGTTAGTATATATTATTATCGCTGGAATCGTTGTTTATATTGGAAGTTAAAATATATAAAAACAAATATATGAGAGTTGGATTATTTATTCCTTGCTACGTGAATGCGGCATATCCGGAAGTAGGTGTAGCAAGTTATAAGCTATTAACACATTTTGGTGTAGAGGTTGATTATCCTGTAGATCA
>JASLGC010000205.1 GCA_030150335.1 Flavobacterium sp. | reverse complement strand
GGTTTAGCTATGGATTAACTTAAATTGTCTTTTCCTTAACAAAAATTAGTTTATATTAATAAAAGTACAATGTGGTAAGAGGTGTCTTTTCATCTATTTTAATTGAATTTTCTATTCTTTTTAAGTTGATTTTTATTCCATGTTATTTATGTAATCCTCAGAAATACGTATATTTGTACAATATTTTAAAGGCATTTTGTACCAAATAAATTGGTAGTTTAAAAAATATTTTTCACTAAAAGTAGATTTATGTTTTATTTCTATTTATAGTTAAATTATTTAATTAAGTTCATTTAATTTAGTTAAAATTTCTTGCCTGAAATATTTTTTTAAATATAAATAAAACATGCTGCAATGTTAAATAATCACAAAATACGATTTGACCTTTTTACAGAAGTGACTTGATGTGAATTTCTTGTCTTAATACTGAAATTTGAAAAGAAATATCACCTTTTTTAAGCTCTTTTCTTCTTGTTTACATTATCCTTTTCTTTCTTTTATGGGTGTTTTTTTCACCCCTTTAAGTAGTGAAAAAGGAAGTAATTAAAAGAAGAATAAACGTAAGAGGTAATGGTTGTTTTCTTTTTTAAGATTGATAAATATCTCAATTTTTGAAAAATATATTTTTAGAATGGTGTTTTTAAATATTTTGTTAAAATTATTAATAGTTACATTATAAAAAATAACAATTTTCTTTAACTAATTGAAAATCAAGGGTTGCGGAATGTTTCATTTTATTGGGAAGTACTACTTTTTAGTGAATTGAAACATAAAAACAAGTGAATAGTGCAATCTTTGCAAAAATATTTTTGCGCGCGCGTATTGAAAAATATTTCAATAGTTAGTGCATGAATAAATTGTAAAACTACACAATACTACACCTTATGAATAAACGATTAATTTCTGCTGGCTTACTAATGTCATCATTTGCGATTAACGCGCAAGTGGGAGTTGGTACATCAACACCAAACAAATCTGCTGAGCTTACTGTGGCTTCAACAAATAGAGGTTTGCTGATACCACAAGTAGCATTGAAAAGTACAACAGATAAAGCTACAATCACAAATGGTAATGTTGAAAGTTTACTTGTTTACGCAACAGTAAAGCAAGGGGATATCATTCCGGGTTATTACTATTGGCATTTCCTAAATCAAAACAAGACTGAAGGATTTTGGAAACGCCTGACTGCGGATAGTGAGATTCCAGGGCTTGTTGTAAATCAATTTGAAAACATCTTAAATCTTGAGGGAGATAAGGTGAGAAATCTTATTAAAAATATTGTTAGAAATACTTCTGGAAATGTTGTCTTTGAAGGAGACAAATTATACCGTATAGATAACAATGGTGATAAAATTGAAGTGAAGGTAGGTGATATTATTAAGGCGAACGAAACATTGACTGTTTTGTCTTATAACAAAGCTACTGGAGCATTGACTTATGCTGATGAAGATAAAGTGATAACTACGATTGATGTGAAGGGGGCTGTGAAGTCTTTCGAAACTGTTAGTAGTATCATCACGGATATGGATAAGGGAACAATCACTTTTAAAGATGCAACAGGTACTAACGCTACTGTTGTAAATATTAAAGACCTTATTAAAAAGCATGAAACACTTACTACTCTTGTGGACAACAAGAATGGTACTTATGAATATACTTCTGAGAATAATACAAAAACGGTTATTAATGTACCTGCTGATGTAATTAGCCAATTCAACAAAATCGTGAATAATGGCGATGTTGTCAAGGAACTGATACAGACATTAGGGGATACGTATGTAGGAGGTAACGTTTACTATGATGGAGACAAGTTTCAATATGTGGACAACACTGGAAAGAAACATATCGTTAGCCTTGATCAATTAGTAAAAGGAAAGGAAACAGTTACAACTTTAGTTCGTGAGCAAGCAGGAAAATATGTTTATACGAATGAAGCAGGAACTAAATCTAATATTACTGTCGTAGGTGATATTACGGAGGTTATCAAAAGCAAAGTAGACCAAGACTTGTACAATGTTTTGAAAAGCTTTGTTGATGTAGAAGAAACATTGACTCAATTGGTGTATAACGCATCAACGAAGAAATTGGTGTTCAGTGATGAGGATGATAAAGCTCACGAGATAGATGTAGATGCATTGGTGAAAGGAAACCAGTTTGTTTCTGTTGTTCGTGGTAGTGATAATGTCAATGTTACTAAAGTTATCGACGGAAACTCGATTACTTATACGATAGAAGTACCATCTGCTACTAAAGATGTTGCGGGTGTTGTAAAACCTGGAAGTGGATTAGAGATTGATGAAAAAGGTAGACTAAATGTGAATTTAGATTCTGCTTTAAATGGCAAAAAGCTAAGTGGTAATGACAAGATTGTTGTTACAAATGGCGAAGGTGCTGTATTAAAGGAGACAAACTTAGATATTAACGAAAAAGCTATTAACCTTGAAAAATTAGGAGGAACACTGAATATTTCACAATTGCAAAAAGGAGTTGCTGGTGACGTATTGGTCGTTGATTCCAAAGGAAATGTAGTATGGTCTGCTAAAGATGCAATCACTACAAATGGATTGGATTTAAATGGTTCTGACTTGGTTTCTACAGTTAATGGAGTAAAAGCTACGCAAAGCTTAAAAGATAAGTTGTCAACGGAGATGCTTCAAAAAGGAGCTGTTACAGCGGATAAGTTAGGAGCTACAGCTGCTGAGAAAGGAAAAGTTCCTGTAGTACAAGCAGACGGAACAGTGAAATATGAAAATATCGCTGCTTCTAATGTAGATGGAAAAACATTAGATTCTGCTAATGACTTATTAACTGTCTCTGCTGGAGCCGGAGTTGTGTTGAAAGATGTAACATTAACGGTGAACCAAGGGAAGTTCGACTTAGAAAAAATAGGAGGAGAGTTGAAATTGACTCAAATCGAAAAAGGAGATAAAGGAGAAATCTTAGTTACTGATAAAAATGGAAAGGTTAATTGGGCAAAACCAGATAGCGAATTAATCAAAGAGATGGTTCAAAAGAACCAAACGATAACTAAGATTAGAGATAATAAGGATGGTTCTTTTACATATTTTAATGAGGCTGATTTCGATTTGAACGGCGAATTAAAAGCTAATGCAAAAGGATTGTCTTTTGATGCGAATACATTGACAATTTCAGAGAAATCGGGTGTTTACACGTTTACTGATAAGTCGTCAAAAAATCCATTGGCAGTCATTGATACCAATGCAGGTTCAATCATTTTTAATGATAACAAAACGCAATTAGGAAGTACAAATGTTCAAGGTGCAATTGAGAAATTGTTAGAAAAGATTGGTGCGGTAGAAAGTACTAAAGGAGAATTGAGTGGTACTGGTATCTTGATTAATGGAAAAGCGAATTTAGTTGACTCTGTATTGAAAAGTATGGTGCTGTCTATTGAAGATGGTGCTATTTCTACAGATAAGTTGGCTGCTGACGCTGTTACGACTGCTAAAATTGCAAAAGATGCAGTTACAACTGATAAGGTTAAAGCTGGAGATAAGGGAACTGTTTTAGTTACAGACAAGAATGGAAACGTTGCTTGGGTTAATGAGAAAAATGACGTATTGAAAGATATTGTTTCTGCTAATGAAACTATTACTATTCTGTCTTATGATAATGTAAATAATACTTTAACCTATTCAAACGAAGCTAATATTACAGAGAAAGTTGCTTTAAACGTGGGTACTTTATCGTATGACGATAAATCAAATTCATTGAAGTTTACTGATGCTGCAGGAAAAGCGACAACCTTAAAGTTGAATGAGGTTACTGCTTCTAAAGTAGATGGTGTTTACACTTTCAAAAATGGAAAAGGCGAAGCAATTACATCAATAGATACCAATGCATCAGCAACTGGATTTAATGATGATAAATCTAAGTTAGGCGCAGACAACGTTCAAGAAGCTATAGACAATTTAGTTAAAAACTTAGCTGCGGGAGCAGAGGTTAAATTAGAAGACAACAAAGATGGTAAAGTTACTTTAACATCGAAGGATGGTTCAGTATTAGGAACAGTGGATAAATCATCTGTTATTTCTGATGGAAAAGGGTCATATACGTTCACTAATGGCAATGGAAAAGATGTTGTTATAAATGTAGTTGGAGATGTAGTTAATAACCTAACTGCTCAAGGAGATATTTATAAAGAGATTGTAGAAATCTTAAAAGACAAGAGTGATAAGTTAGAAAGTAACAACAACGGAACTTATACGCATACAGCAGTAGATGGTTCTGTAGTTGAGATTAACGCAAATAC
>JASLGC010000182.1 GCA_030150335.1 Flavobacterium sp. | reverse complement strand
ACAAGTCAAGTTGGTGATTTTATTAGCAATCGCATAAAAAACAGAACTGGCTTTAGATATCAAGATGCAGTGACACATAGTAAGTCAACTATTATTTAGAAGTTTTTTTTATTCATTTTGTATAGTGTAAATGCAAAAGGTCCGAGAGTTAAATTACTCTTGGACCTTTTTTCTTTTCAGAAGTACCCAACGCGTTCCTTAGCTATGCTATAAATTAAAAATAGCTCTAATTAAAGAGCTATTTTCCTACCAAAAACTAAAAAATGTAAGATGCTTACAAAATTTAAATTATTCTACTTCATCCAATATTGGAATCGGTTTAAAATCATCATCTAATGCTACTAGTGTAAATACACCACTCACCACTTGTTGTCTATACTCCTCTTTCATCTTTTCTCTATAGACATCTACGCGAATGCGAATACTTGTATTACCAATTGATTCAACATTACCTACCATTTCAACCAACGAACCTGCTGGTATTGGCTTTGAGAAATCAATTTTATCACTACTTACTATTACGAAGTTCTTTCTACAAAATCGCGTTGCTGTCATGAACGCTGTTTCTGTCATCATCATTATCACTCGACCACCAAACATTGTATTGTGGTGATTTGTGGTATCAGGAAAAACCACTTTAAATACGTGAGTTTCTGCTTTTACTTTTCTCGCTTCTACTGTTTCTTTAAGAACCATTTATTATTATTTGTAACTATTTTTATTGCTAAAGCACTTTGTTGATATCCAACTATAACAATAGAAAATACTATAGCTATAGCAAATAACACTTGCTTTAAATAAGGCGATAAATTGTACGGAAAGATTTTAACGAAAAGAAAGAATATAGATATAAGTAACTTAGGTAATGCGCGATAATGCACGCTTCACCTACTAAGCATCTCAGTGCTCTTAAAGTGTTTACTTTTCATTTATATTCAACTTGACATTAAGCTCTAAACCGCGAAAGCATCGTCTTCAAAAGAATAGGCAGGTCTCCTGACTTGTAACAGTTTTTATCAGCCTTCCCGTTATTAAACTATAACAGTGGCTTACGATGGATAAAAACCTTTCTTGTTACTTACAGTTGCGCGACAGTTCGTGATTTTCACACGATTCCCTTTTCATACACCTCTAAATGTAACCTCTCTTTGTTGAGAAATTCTTCTTTTTAAAAAGAATTGAATAGCGAATATAAATAAAGTTTGTGAATAAAAGAGTATTTCTTTTTTCACAAGTCAAATATTGTCTCTAAATAAGTGTCAAGAGTAATGAATTAAAACAAGTGCATTTTACAAATGAAACACCCTGTGTAACATTCGAATACACTTATTTTACTTGCACTAAAAAGGCGTTTACTATTAGGAAATTATCTGTAATAAGCAGAAAAGAGTGTTTTCGAAATTTTAACATATTAAAAAGTAAATATAAAAAACTATAATTCAACGAATTACATAAAGTTTTATACAACTTAAAAAAGATGTTTTAAGTTATTAAATAATTACTCCATAAAAGACAGAAAATGTGCTTTTTCCATTATTTTCATATAAAAAACAAATACCCCTAAAACAGAATAACAGACAAGCATTAATTCAATCAAAATTTTGTTTTTTAACAATATAAAACACAAAACATAGCAATCATTCCCCAAACAACAAGCAATAGAATTAAAAAAAAGCAAAAAAAGCCATTTTATAAGGGTTATATTTAGATATATAAAATTTAGCTATGTTGACAACTATAATAGATAGGCAGTATAACTTTACTTTCCTTATAAAAACGGTATTATTAATTTTAATATTACTAAGCTTAAAACTATATTTAGTTTACTCTTGGTCTTATTTCAATTACTATGTGTTATTCTTTTCTATTCCAAATATTGCTGTTTTCTTAAACATTGAAAAAAAGAGATTACACAATTTTCTAATTGCGTTTACTTCAACGCTGTTGGTATGTGTTTCACTTGTTCTTCTTGATTATATTTCAAAAAGATACATAACGCATTTAATTTTGTTATCGACAACTACTTTCTTTATTTCAAATTACAAATACGTATATAAGAATCATCTACTTGAACAAAATACGTCTATCACAAATTATCTTAATCTTGTCTTTACTTTATTCATTATAGTACCTCTATTGGATATTTTTTATTTTATAAGACTTATCCCTTTATTGGAAATAAAGAAAGTATTTCTCTTTTGTGCAACTTTGCTTTTTTGCTTCTTTTTCTTATTCTCTTTTATAACCATCTACTTTAATTTAAAGCCTTTTTATCACGAGCCAAAAGAAGCACACCCAGACTATTTTATACAGGAAACAAAAACTGAAGCAACAGAGGAGGTGATAATTACTGAACAGAACACACCAAAAAACAACACAATACAAAAAGAAAAACTTTCTAAAGAAGCTTTATATATATTAGAATTTCTTGATAATACAAATCTATATTTAGACCCTGATTTCACGATAGATGAGTTAGCCAAAGAAATAGCTATTCAAAAACATATTCTATCAAGAATAATTAACCACGATTTGAAGCTGAATTTCTATTCTCTGTTGGCTAAATATAGAATTGACTATGCGAAAGAACTAATTCTAAAAGAAAGAAACCTATTATTAGATGGTATTATGGCTGAAGCTGGGTTTAACTCTCGCATAACATTTAATAAATACTTTAAGGAATTTACTGGATTAACTCCTTCAGAATATAGAAACTTAATCCACTAACATCCTGATTGCCTTACTCAAAAAACAGTATACTGACATATCTATGATTAAGGCAATTTTTTATGAGGGGAGTCTAAAAGGCTTCCCTCTTTTTATTTAATACCTTCTCAAAATGTAAGCTATCAGCTCTTTTTAAAGCCATATTAAAAATTGAGTTGTATTTCAATTAAATGGGTTAAAAAGCAAAGTCTCTTATGCTTTTGCTATTTGATTAACCCTAAGTATTAGTAGCAAACACTATCAAAATAGTCACTTATTTTCAATGCAATTATTTTGACATTGTAAACTTATGACAACCCTCTGTATGTCAATTTAGCTGCTTCTTATTATGAAATGTAGCCTATCACACCAATCATTAAGCCAAGTAAAACTATGCGCTTATTTGTAAGATAATCATAGTCGTTTCTATTAGTTATTTACACAATCATAGTTTGTTTACATTTGATTAATTCATCTCCTCACTTTGTGTTTTACAACGCAAATAACTATCTGATATATGCTACTTTTCCTTTCTCTTTTACTAATAGGCAGACGTGGTTTATAATAACAAAGAGGGTGTCCTAAAAGAACACCCTCTATTTGCGTAAACTCCTTATTTTCATCCATTCGCATGGGTAAAACAGGAATAAACTAAGAATTAATAATTAAAATATGAGTAATAAGTAATTACATTTCTGTTATGATAAATTCACTACGTCTATTTAACTCATGTTCTTTAGCAGAACAACGAATTCCTTTGCTACAACCATTTGTCAGTTGTTTATCTCCAAAGCCTTTTCCTGTTAATCTGCTCGATTCAATGCCTTGTTGTATCATCCAATTGATTGTTGATTGTACACGTTTGTCAGACAAAATAAGGTTATAAGCACTATTTCCTCTACTATCTGTATGTGCACGTACATCCAATTTCATCTTTGGATATTGCTTCATAACTTCTACTACTTGTACTAATTCATAAGTAGCATCTAAACGAATGTCTGATTTATTAAAGTCAAAATAAATAGGCTTTAATTTCAGTTTATTAAACAAATCATCGTTAACCCCTATTGTTGCTTTTGCTTTTTCTAAAACAACATCAATTCTCTTCACGTTATCCAATGAATACCCTAATTCAAAGGCAAGCTCCTCAACATTGTATCCTGCTGATTCAACCTTCAAACGGTATTTAGCTTCACAACCAACTTCTGGTAAGCTATAGTTTCCTTGTTCGTCAGTATTAACTTCTCGTAAGTTTTTATACATTCCACTAAACAAAGTTACTTTTGAATTTGCTAACCCTTGTTGAGTATCTAAATCATACACTGTTCCTTCTACGGTTTGTGTACAATTTCTTTCTTTTATAAAGTAAATATCGTCCGCTCCATTCCCTCCAGGACGGTTAGAACTAACAAACCCTTTTCGTGAATTGACATCGAGATAAAAAGCGAAATCATCAAAAGCACTATTTATAGGTGCTCCCATGTTTACAACAGTACCAAAAGTACCATCTACATTTAATTTAGCTTGGTAAACATCTAAGCCTCCAAAACCTGGTCGTCCATCAGAAGAGAAATATAGAATATTATCTTTTGAAATAAATGGAAACGTTTCACGTCCTTCTGTATTAATCTTATCTCCAAGGTTTTCAACCACTCCAAAGTTGCCATCGTCATAGATTGCTACTCTAAAAATATCTGATTGTCCAAGTGTTCCCTTGCGATCAGACGCGAAGTACATCCATTTTCCATCTGGTGTTAAAGCAGGATGAGCGGTATTAAAATCATCCGAGTTAAACGGCAATTCTGATACCTGTCCCCACTGCTCATCTGCTTGTTTTGTTGCTTTGTAAATTTTTAATAAAGAATTGTCTTTCTCATTAAATTTTCTGCGTCCTTTTTTAGAAGCATTGTTTCTTGTGAAATACATCGTCTGACCATCTGCTGTAAATACAGCTGTTGCCTCATTTATAGATTTTCCATCAACGTCTTTTGAAAACAAAACTGGCTCAGTAAAACTTCCTTGTTGACTAATGGTTGTTTCATACAAACTTGTATAATTCTCATTTGTCCACTCATGAACTTCACTGTCACTATCTTCCATTTCCCTTGCAGAAGTAAAGATTAACTTATCTCCTAATAATGTAGCGCCATAATCAGAAAACTCGCTATTAATTGCTAAACGCTGAACCTCGTAACGTTGAGGAATACTTTCTAAATCGTTTAAATAAGTATCCTTATTCTCGAGAAACAGCTGTGCTCTTGAGTCATTTTGCTCTAAACTTGCAAATCTCTCAAGCATTCTATTAGCTTCCTGAATCTTATCAAGAGCTTTTAATGTTTGCGCATAGCGATAGTAATACTCAGAGGGTACTTTTGATAAGTCTTTACCTTTGTAATCCCCCTCAAGCAACTCTTTATACCATTGATAAGCTTCTGTAAACTTTCCATTAAAATAATAGGCGTCTGCTAACTTCTCTAATACTGATCTATTTGCTTTTCCATTTTCGACAATACTTTCATATACTTTGATTGCATCTATATAAGCAAAATTTTCAAATTCTTTATCAGCTTTTATTTCTTTGCGTATTTGGGCATAACTCATTGCCCCCATTCCGAGTAATAGAAGAGTAAACACCCCTAATTGTAATATTCGTTTTTTCATACTTTGCTTTTAGAAAAACCTTGGAGAACTTGATCCTCGAGTATTATTAAATAAGTTGAATCGCATGAAGATCTCATGAGAACCTGAATTGTGATTAGATAAACTTGAGGTATCTGTGTCATAGCTATATCCAATAAACATATTATGTCTAATTTGATATCCTGCTAATAAACTCACAGAAGCATCCCAACGATACCCTAATCCAATTGTATATTTCTCTTTAAAAAGAGCATTCGCGCTAACGTCAACTTGTAATGGAGAACCTTCTACGGTTTTTACTAAGGCCGCTGGTTTTAACTGCCAGTCTGGTGTTAAATCAAATACATACCCCGCAGTTAAATACAAGTGCATCTTTTCACGCATTGTCTTTACATCATTGTTGCTATAGCGAGTCTCTGTAAATAATTTAGGAACCGATAATCCTACGTAGGCATTATCTGAATAAAAGAATACCCCTGCTCCCATATTAAGACTAAAATCATTATTTATATTCTCATGAGTTGAAGGATCAGATGGATTGTGAATTTGCAATTTGCTGTAGTTTACATCTAATAAATTCCCCGTCCCTTTCAGACCAAAAGACAATCTGTAGTCATAATTCAAGTTAATCACATAAGATAAGTCAACTGATATATTATTCTCATCCATAGCACCAATCTGATCGTTGGTAAAGTGAAAACCAATACCAAGTCCGGTTGTGCCAATTGGAGAAGTTCCAGAAAGAGTTGCCGTTTTTGGCGCACCATCTAAACCAATCCATTGTGTTCTATACATACCAAAAATATCAAATGTTCCTGTGCTTCCTGCATACGCAGGATTCACATTAGCATGATCATACATATATTGGGTATATTGTGGGTCCTGCTGCGCATAACTGCTTTGGAAGAAGCTTAATCCAAGTAAGCTAATTCCTAATACTTTAATTCTATATTCTAATTTCATGGATATTTAAAATTAATGGTTCTCTAAGTGTAGATAACCTGATTTTTTAATCGTTCGACTACCTTGACTACCTGTATAGTCATAAGTAATAATGTAGAAATAAGTACCTGTTGGCAACTTTTCATTTTTGTTTACTGTAACATGTCCTTCTGAATACCCATTAAATACGTTCACTGAACCATTTCCTGCGCTATCATAGTTTTTTGCATCGTAAACCTTAACTCCCCAACGATTATAAATCTCTACCTTATTATTTGGATAGCGAT
>JASLGC010000181.1 GCA_030150335.1 Flavobacterium sp. | reverse complement strand
CTATTAATAGTGAGTTTTCAGACTATGGAGCTACATTGTTAGGAGAGAAGTTGGTATTTACTTCTGCTCGAGAAGGAGAAGAAAACAAAAACCATATTCACACTTGGACGAATGAGCATTATACAAGCTTATATGAATCGAACATTGGTCATGATGGTAGTTTTTCTGAACCACAATTATTTTCGGATAAGATAGATACGAAATCTGCAAATGAAGCAACAGCAGTATTTACAGCAGATGGTCAGACGATGTATTTTACAAGAAACAATTCATCTAAAAAAGGAAATAAAAAGTACAATAAGGAGAATAGCTCTTTATTAAAGATTTACAAAGCAACAAAACAAGCGGATGAGCAGTGGGGACAGGTATCAGAATTGCCGTTTAACTCGGACGATTTTAATACCGCTCATCCTGCTTTAACACCGGATGGTAAATGGATGTACTTTTCATCTGACCGCGATGGTACAATAGGGCAATCTGATATTTTTAGAGTAGCAATCTATGAAGATGGTAGCTTTGGAGCAGTAGAAAATGCAGGTACTAAGATTAATACAGAAGGACGTGAAACGTTTCCGTTTATTTCTCATGAGAATATTCTTTATTTCTCATCTGATGGACGACCAGGATTTGGAGGCTTAGATGTTTACCAAGCTAAATTGAATGTAGATGGTAGTTTTGGAGCCGTTGTCAATATGGGAGCGCCAATTAACAGTCCATTTGACGACTTCGCTTTTTACCTTGATCCAAAATCCCATAAAGGTTTTGTGAGTTCAAATAGAAGTGGAGGACATGGAGCGGATGATATTTATTTTATAAAAGAGAAGAAATGTGATCAATCTCTTGCAGGAAAAGTATTTGACATAGATACTAAAAAGGGAATAGCTAATTCAATGGTTACCTTATTTAGCAATGACTTTAAGGAATTAAAATCTGTATCAGCTGATAATGCAGGAAATTACAAGTTGACAGAATTAGGATGTTCAACCAAGTATCGATTAAAAATTGAAGCTATAGATTATATTTTGGACAAGCAGAATATTCAGTTAGGATCTGCACACGATGGTGTTACTAAATTAGATATTGGGCTGCAGTCAAGAAAACCAATAGACACAGAAGAAAGTGATCTATTTAAAACATTAAAATTAAAACCTATTTACTTTGACTTTGATAAATCAACAATTCGTCAAGATGCGAAAATTGAACTTAAGAAGGTTGTTGATGTGATGAAACAATATCCACAAATGAAAGTGGATGTACGTTCACATACAGATAGTCGTGGAAATAGTGCTTATAACCTTGCTTTGTCTGAGCGACGAGTAAAAGCAACAATTGATTGGATGATAAAACAAGGAGTTGAAGCTAACCGATTAAGTGGAAAAGGTTTAGGCGATAAGCAATTACAAAATAATTGTAAACAAGGAGTTCCTTGTTCTGCTAAAGAACATGAACTTAACAGACGAAGTGAATTTATAATCATAAAGAATTAGTTGTTTCCTTATTAAATTTTAATTAAAGTCTAAGTTTTCAATTTAGATTTAAATTAATGGCTTATTACTTTAGAAGGGGTATCTGTAGAGATACCCCTTCTATTTATTATAGGTAACGCATAAGTGGTAAATGGTTAAAAAACTGAAGTATGTATAGTTACACTCATTTTGTTCGCAATATTGATTATTTTACTATATTGCTACTCTACAAAAACCAAAAAACTATATTATGCAACAAAATACACCGTATGTACCTAAAAACAAGGTACGTATAGTAACAGCGGCAGCTCTGTTTGACGGGCATGACGCGGCTATTAATATTATGCGTCGTATTATTCAAGCGACGGGATGTGAGGTTATTCACCTTGGACACGATAAAAGTGTGGAGGAAGTTGTAAATACCGCTATTCAAGAGGATGCTAATGCAATCGCAATGACTTCTTACCAAGGCGGACACAATGAGTACTTTAAATATATGTACGATTTGCTTCAAGAAAAAGGAGCAGGCCATATCCGCATTGTTGGTGGAGGAGGAGGTGTAATTCTTCCAAGTGAAATCAAGGAGTTGATGGACTATGGTATTACTCGTTTATACTCTCCAGATGACGGTCGTGCTATGGGATTGCAAGGAATGATTAACGACATGGTACAAGGGGCAGATTATCCAACTATGGACTTGCAGTTGCCAGAAGGGAAAGATGTATATCAATCTCTTGCTGATAAAGATATTACTACAATCTCTCGCTTAATTTCTTTAGCAGAGAATAGAGAAGAAGACTTCTTGAAGTTATTTAAGTTTGAAGAAGACAAGCACAAGAACACACCTGTATTAGGGATAACTGGTACTGGAGGTGCGGGTAAGTCGTCTATGGTTGACGAATTAGTACGTCGTTTCCTGATTGACTTCCCGGAGAAAACAGTTGCTTTAGTGTCTGTAGACCCTTCGAAGCGCAAGACAGGAGGTGCTTTATTAGGAGATAGAATCCGTATGAATTCTATCAACAATCCTCGAGTGTATATGCGTTCATTAGCAACGCGTCAGTCAAATTTAGCATTGTCTCGTTATGTAGAAGAAACGCTACAAGTACTTCAAGTAGCTAATTATGATTTAATTATCCTTGAAACATCAGGTATCGGTCAGTCTGATACAGAGATTTTAGATCACTCAGATGCTTCTCTATATATTATGACACCAGAGTTTGGTGCAGCTACACAATTGGAAAAGATTGATATGCTTGACTTCGCAGACATTGTTGCAATAAACAAGTTTGATAAGAGGGGGGCACTTGATGCTATTCGCGATGTGAAAAAGCAATATCAGCGCAATCACAACTTATGGGATGTAAACCCAGATGAGATGCCTGTTTTTGGAACTATCGCTTCTCAGTTTAACGATCCTGGTACCAATGCGTTGTATAAAGCAATCATGGACAAGGTTGTTGAAAAAACAGGAGCTGACTTAAAAACGGGGTTTGAGATTACGAAAGAGATGAGTGAGAAGGTTTATGTGATTCCACCAAACCGCACACGCTATTTATCTGAAATTGCAGAGAATAACAGAAAGTATGATGATACAGTGTTGACTCAGAAAGAAGTAGCACAGAAATTATATGGTATTTTCAAAACCTTACACAGCGTAGCAAGCAAACAACCAGCTATTGATAAATCAGGTATTGTTGAAAGTAGTGTTGTCTCTAAAGATGAGAATACACAATTGTTTGTAAACTTACTTATCAAGGAGTTTGACAAGGTAAAGATGAACTTAGATCCTTACAATTGGGAGGTTATCCTAATGTGGGATGAAAAGGTAAATAAATATAAGAACCCTGTGTACTCGTTTAAAGTACGAGACAAGGAGATTAAGATTGCAACGCATTCAGAGAGTTTGTCTCATTTGCAGATACCAAAGATAGCTCTGCCTAAATATGAAGCATGGGGAGATATTTTACGCTGGTCATTGCAAGAAAACGTACCAGGAGAATTTCCGTTTACATCAGGATTGTATCCGTTTAAACGAGAAGGAGAAGACCCAACGCGTATGTTTGCAGGTGAAGGTGGACCAGAACGTACCAATAGACGTTTTCACTATGTATCATTAGGGATGCCAGCTAAGCGATTATCTACAGCATTTGACTCAGTTACTTTATACGGAAATGATCCAGGTCATCGCCCTGATATCTATGGAAAGATTGGTAATGCAGGGGTTTCGATTTGTTGTTTGGACGATGCAAAGAAACTGTATTCAGGTTTTAATTTAGCTCATGCACTAACTTCTGTGTCCATGACTATCAATGGTCCAGCACCAATGTTATTAGGATTCTTTATGAATGCTGCGATTGATCAACAATGTGAATTATACATTAAAGAGCATGATTTAGAGGAAGAAGTAGAAGCTAAAATAGCTGAGATTTATAAGATTAAAGGGGTTGAAAGACCGCGTTATAACGGCGAATTGCCAGAAGGTAATGACGGTTTAGGACTAATGCTATTGGGAGTAACGGGAGACCAAGTATTGCCAAAAGCAGTGTATGACGAGATTAAAAAGAATACCTTATCACAAGTACGTGGTACAGTTCAGGCAGATATTCTAAAAGAAGACCAAGCACAAAATACGTGTATCTTCTCTACAGAGTTTGCTTTGCGTTTAATGGGAGATGTACAAGAGTACTTCATCAACAAGAACGTACGTAACTTCTATTCGGTGTCTATTTCAGGTTATCACATTGCAGAAGCAGGAGCAAACCCGATTACGCAATTAGCCTTTACGCTTGCCAATGGGTTTACTTATGTAGAGTATTATTTGAGTAGAGGAATGGATATCAATGCGTTCGGACCAAACTTATCGTTCTTCTTTTCGAATGGTATTGATCCAGAATATGCTGTGATAGGGCGTGTAGCACGTCGTATATGGGCAAAAGCGCTAAAAAATAAGTATGGAGCTAATGAACGTGCACAGATGTTGAAATACCATATTCAGACATCAGGACGTTCACTTCACGCACAAGAGATTGATTTTAACGACATACGTACAACGTTGCAAGCCTTATACGCTATTTATGACAACTGTAATTCATTACATACCAATGCGTATGATGAGGCAATTACTACGCCAACAGAAGAGTCAGTACGTCGTGCAATGGCTATTCAGTTGATCATCAACAAAGAGTTAGGATTAGCAAAGAATGAGAATCCAATACAAGGATCGTTTATTATCGAGGAGTTGACTGACTTAGTTGAAGAGGCAGTATTACAGGAGTTTGATAGAATCACAGAAAGAGGTGGGGTACTTGGAGCAATGGAAACCATGTATCAACGTTCTAAGATTCAGGAGGAGTCACTGTATTATGAAACTTTAAAACACGACGGACGCTTCCCAATTATTGGAGTAAATACTTTCTTGAGTTCTAAGGGATCTCCAACTGTAGTTCCTGCAGAGGTAATTCGCGCAACAGAAGAAGAGAAACTGTTCCAAATTAAAACGAAGGAAAATCTGAACAAAGCGAATGAAGCTACTGTTTTAAAGCAATTAGAACATATCCAAGAGATAGCTATCCAAAATGGCAATATATTCGAGGCACTGATGGATGCTTCTAAAGTATGTACTTTAGGACAAATTACTTCTGCTTTATTTGAAGTAGGAGGTCAGTACAGACGAAATATGTAAGCTGTTTTTCGTTCAAAATAAAATGCAAAAAGGTTTAAAGATGTGTTTCTTTAAACCTTTTTTATTGAAAACTATGTAAAATATCCTTTTTAAAAAACGTATGGCATTTTTTTAATGTTAAATTAAAGAGATTTATGTAATTCAACTCTTAATGGCGCTGTTTTATTTTTCTATATCACGATTATTTTCTTTAATTTTTGTATAAATTTTAAGTTGCTTTGAAGTGATTAAAAAAGTTATGTATATTGGAACACTTTAAAGAACGAAATAAAAGAGAAGATGATGCAGTATAAGAATATCGTTTTTTAAAGAGATAAGGACAGACTTGAGAGATAGTCATTAAATACGAAACCCTAACCAAACTATAACTATAGCAATTGAAAGATTGTTTTATTTCTAAAAGAGACTTTTCAAAGTCTCTTTTTTTATTGGTACTTATTGCTAAATGGCGAATAGGCGTACCAAGTGTAGTAGTTGTGTTTCTTTTCAAATAGATTAAACAATTTTGGAAAGGTGAGCTTTCTTACTTTAAGTTATATGCTTTATCAAAGTTATAATTCATTTCTATTTGCACGCACTAAAATCCATTAACAAAGCGTATATCCTTCGAATAAAACCCTTGTTATACGGTGTAATTACGGACAATACACGGAAATAAGTCGAACAGAGGTGCTTTCAAGAAGCTATTACTCATCTCACAAAAGTACTGACAATTGCAATACAATTTTTTAGTACAGTGTTTTATAGATTTAGTATTTTCTATTGATTATACAATTGCGTTCTGGATATCTAAATAAAAACCAGAGTATTAGTTGCGCTGTATTTCTATAATTCATTGTTTGATTAAATTCTTCTATCGTTAAATATCCTAAATGTGAATATCACCTATTAGAAGTTATACTGATTCTCAAATCATAAATAGCCAAAGCAAACAAGACAATGTCTTTATGTTAGACCAGTTTACTCTGTCTGATAAGCAAGTGCTTTTAATCGAGATTAATGAGAAGGACGGTATTCGAAGCCAAGTTTTAAAGATAAGAAGCTCGGAACTTTTAAAATCAAAAAGAATAATTGGTTTAAAATTAAGTAACTAAATCATTAGGCTGTCATTATGGGCAGCCTTTTTATATAAATAAATTTAAGATATTGGAAATTATGTGTTTAAAAGGATTTAGACAATGGAATTTTTAACTTTTTTTTTGTAGATATTTAAGGTGTTTATGTTAATACATTTAGAAAAGGGGAAACCTACAGGTCCCCACGATGCTCTATCACTATAATAGGGACGTTCCCGGATAAAAGAAATATGACCTTGAACTGTATGTCAGTATTGGTACTATTCATACGTCCTGTTACGGCGCCAACTCACATTATAACTATTCAATTCAAAGAAAAGAACTCCACATCACTAATCAAAAATTGTTAGGCTACCGAATATTTCTGTAAAGTGCTAAAAGTCTACATTAGTTTGAAGATATACAAGTAAGGTTTTATGTTTTTTTCTTTTAATAAACCTATATTCCACACTTAATAGTCTAAACTTATTTTGATTATATATCCTAAAATAAACCAAGAAGAAAACATCACACCTAATATGATTTTATAGCCTATATGTATCTTGTTGTTCTTATTTTTTTCATATAGTTGTATGAGTTGTGTTTTCCTTCCATAATAATAAAGCATAATAAGTATTATAGTAATACCAGTTACAATGAAAAAACGATCTAATCTATAGTAGAATAGATCCCATCTAGTTAAAATGTATATTAAAATATTAAGTAAATATATAGTTGTCCCCCAGATAACGCTTATTGCAAAACAAGCATCGAAAAAAGGATCAAGTTTATCCCATTTTTTATAAAAGCTATATGTGATTAAAAAAAAATTATTAAATAGTTTAGTCATTTAGCCCAATTTTATTTCTTACATATGGTTTGAAAGTGTTTTGATACCATGGAATTCTAGCAATTCCATTTCTCCCTAGTCCTTCATATCCTACTGTCCATGGTAAGGAAATTAAAGGTGGGGCAAATGTACTAATTGAATTTGATCCCATTTCAATAGCATAAGTATATGAACTCATTTCTCCTTGAGCGTAATCGTAAGAAGTTAAGCCAAAATTTATATAACCTAGTGTTCGTGCTACTTTATTTGCGTTAGCTGCATTACTTAATATTTTATTCATGTATGCTTTATTTCCTGTATATTTATTCCAAGCTTGGATATCCAAATAAAAACCGGAGTATTAGTTAAGCAGCATTTGTATAATTCATTGATTGATTAAATTCTTCTATCGTTAAATATCCTAAATGTGAATGTCTACGCTTTTTATTATACCAAAGTTCAATATATTCAAAAAGGTTCTTTTCTGTTTTCTGGCGATTAACTAAAATATTTTCGTAAATAATTTCTGTTTTCAGATCCTTTAAAAAACTCTCTGCTACTGCATTGTCTGAGCAATTGTCTTTTCTACTCATACTTCTTGTTATCTTAAAAGTTGATAGATTATTTATTATTATATCGCTATAACCATAAGTTAATGAACTGCCTTCTATTGTCAGGGCTTTAGATTAGTCTTTTTTTAAGAGAAATATTCAGAATATATACATAAAAAAAAGATAGAGAAAATTATAACTATTAAATCAAAAATATCATATGTAAACGTTTTATATTTTGGTTTTTTATACTTAAGATTATTTTGTTCTTCTTTTGTTAAAATTCTATAGTAGTAATACAAATTGAAAAACCATATGAAAAATAGTGTGCCTCCTATTGTAAATTTATTTAACAAATATTTTGTGTTTACATTTAGTAATAAACTTGTAGTTGTAAAAAACATGAATAATAAGTTGTAAATAACGAATGTTAGGAAAAAAATTATAGTTCCTGAACCGTCATCTGGGGAGTTCTTTTTTAGTCTTTGATATCCCGCTGCAAAATGGTCTAAAAAAAATATTTTTATAAATCGTATTGTTTTATTTAGCATACTTTTAATCATTTAAGAGTTTAGATTTTGTCCAATGCACTCTTCTGTCATTGTATGTTTTATATTTAGTTGGAAATAAAATCTTAAAAAACAATCTATTATAAAGCTCAGATCTAGTTAATACATATTCAAATCCCATGTATGATAGACTATAGGTTATTCCAGCAGGATTACCATAAGCATAAGTTATACCAATGCCTACGGTTGTTGTAGCAACTGATGTGGCTCCTTTTTTGTATTCTCCATCTACTAATAAGCTAGTACCTTCTATATAACCTAAAAAATTTAATGCGTGGCTTGTAAATTTAATACCTTTTCTCAATTTAGTTATTGAGTTTATAGATTCTTTATATCCTTTGTTATAAATTGTGCCACCAGAATTATAGATTTTAGTTTGATTATTAAA
>JASLGC010000136.1 GCA_030150335.1 Flavobacterium sp. | reverse complement strand
ATAGCTGTTAATGATTTTTTGTTCATAAACTTATTAGTTTATAATATAGTATAGGAATTGACCAAAAGCTTTTCCTGCTCGGTAAATAAAAAAGACAGAAAGAGCCAAGGCAATTACAGTTAGTTTCTTATCAGAAAGGATATATTGTAAAATATCGTTTAGGATATCGTTTTTCTTGTTAGTCATAATTCATTTTTTAGTTAGTATAAATATCGCCATAAGAATACACTTAGTTACTCTCCTTTTTAACTTCTTGCTCCATCTTTTTCAAAGCAGTTTCAGTTTTGTAAATAAGGAATGCCATATAAAGGGTAAGTACTACAAAATACAAACTTTCGCCAATATCTAAGATAGGAAATAAATATGCTAAGGCAGTATAAACAGCAGAGGCTATACCAAAATAAAGTATTAATCTACCACTGTATTTTTGAGCAAACTCCCAATTGCGTTGGTTTTTCATAGCACGTTGAGTTTTGTATCCTATAATGCTATTTATCGTTTTGATATATGGGCATAATATACCTAATAATATGAAAATTGCAGATGTAATTAAAAAGACTGTCATAAGTATTTAATTAAGTGTTGTCAATGATGCTAAAGTTATTTCACTCCATTGAATAACAACAGTTAGATAAATCATGACAGCAATAATTGCGATATAAATTATTTTTTCATACAAACGAATCGGGTCAGTGGAGTGTTTTAACCTGCTGTAAATTCCACCTCCTATAAGTATAACAACAGGAATATATAGAATAGCTATTAACCCTATAATACCATTGTTTAAAATAAAAGCAAGTGCTCCTCCTAAGAAAACAAGCAGAGCAGAAATTCTTAGTAATTTATTTGTAAATGGAACAATCTGATGTAGGTTGTACTTCACTTTTCGTTCATCCGATAAGGTGTTGTACCCAGACAAAAAACTATCGGCATTGTCTATTTTTAATAAGAAGCTAAGTGCAAATAAAATTCCTGCGGTAACAATGAATGGAATCATTAGTTTACTGTTTTATAAAATTAGCAATAAGTGGTACAATCTCTTTGTTTAAAGGGAGTAAAGGTTTGTTATAAGTCGCCAAGTTTTCTTCGTCTTTTTCAACTGTTTTCAATACGTGGTTCATTCCTTTTACAGTTACTAACGTAGCCGTAGGCAAAGCTTTTTTAAGGTAATCACCTTGCTCTAAAACCACTTGTAAGTCTTTATCTCCTTGAACAATAAGCACAGGTACATTTACCTTTTTAATTTCTTCCGTAGGTTCATACTTCATCCATGAAATTAAATACGTTTGATTCCCTGAATTGTATAATCCTTGTAGCATTTCAGGAATATCAGTAGCAGGTTTACCGCTTTTTAGTTGTGCATGAATAGCTTTAATCTGTGTTTCGAAAAAAGGCATTTGCTTGATAAATTGCCAATTTAGGATTTTATCAATCGATTCACCTGCTCCTTGTAGAGAAACAAAATGTGTAACCTCTTTATTTTGAATAGCAGCAAGATTGGCAACCAATGCACCTTCACTATGTCCGATTAAAGTAATATCAGGGTATTGCTTTTTGAAATGAGCAATGATGAGGTTTACATCCGTTACATTATCGTCAAAATCGGGGGCGTAATCCTTCATAGTATTATTCTTCATTTTAGCAATAATACGTTTATCGAAAGTAAATACATTGATACCTTCTTGTTGTAAACCTTCTGCCAATAACTTGTACGAATTAGCATTTAAAGAAGGCATACTATTTCCATTTCTGTCAGTAGGACCAGAACCAGCAATGATAATAGCCAATCGCTTGCTCTCTGGTGTTGTAATGTATAAGTCGCCTTGCAGTTCCTCATCAATATCAACCGTCTTTGTTTGTGCAAAAGCAGGATTAATTGCAAAACACAAGATTAGTATGTGTAGTAGTTTTTTCATAGTAGGTTAATATAGTGTTGTTACAAATCGAGTCAGCATATCAGTAACTAAGATTATCAAGATAAAAAAGAAGATATGCCCTGTTTTTTTCATGTGTGTTGCCGTTTTAAAGCCTTGATAAATATAGTAGGCAAAAACAATTAACGCTAAAATAGAAACTATCCCCATAATAAAAAGAGGAGCCAAATCCGCCAAGTGTTCTACAAGAGCTTCTTGGTCGTTTGCATTTTCGATTAAAAATGTAGCCATTTTACTTGATTTACCATCAATGTCAAAGAAGATAATGACATACATAATCATACGTGAAATCAGTACTACATTCACAATATCAATAAATCTTGTTTTAGAGTTGATAAATTTTCCAAAAGCAAATAAGGCAGCAGCCATCAACAATGTTGAGATGATGTTATCAGCTAATGTTTGAAAGATAGTAGGAGCTTTCATAATTGTAGCCATTTTTAAAATAGCAATTCCTCTTGACATGGTGAATGTCTGTAGGATACAACTTAGAATAGCAACGCCTATTCCGATAAAGAGTAATTTCTTCTCTTGAACGTATTCAAACGGTTTAAAAATGGATTTGATAGTCATAAGGTTGGTTTTATAGGTTTTTATTCGTTTTGCAGTTTTTTGATATGAGCTATCATATCATCCAATTTATTTCGAACGGTAGGATAACTGATATTCATCTGTTGTGCCATCTGCTTTAAACTTCCACTATTGATGAAAAAGGCTAAGATGAAATCTTGTTCCTCTTGTGGTAATTGCAATAAAAGGGGGAGTTGAAACTTCCCATTTACAGTAGTATCGCAAGTTTCACACGTTAATTGTGTTACTTTTAGTTCACTTTCACAACTGGGGCAATTGACAGGTAGTTTATGTTTTATTGACATTGATGTTAATTTTATTAAACCAAATATAAATAAAATTAATATCTTAATCAATATATAAAAGCAAAAAGCCCATAATGAAGATTACAGGCTTTCTTAGTTTGTAAATAAAAAGTAGGTTACTTTATAGCAACGAGCATACTTGGGTTGTATGCCTTTGTGTTGAATAGCAATTTTGCACCTTTGGCATCAGTTTTGTAAAATTGTATTTCAACAACTGTAAAAGTTAATACATCTTTTGTAGGACAAATGTTGTGCCATACGTGCTCTTCTACTTGATTAATATCAGAATTAAATTCAATTATTTCTTCATATTGGGTAGGATGTAGAGCAATACCGCTTGGCAATAAGAACCAAGTATAAATGTGCAAGGAAGCTTGCTTATAATCTTTAGGAAAAGCGACTTGTTCTTTCGGAATAAAGGCATTGACTTTAATTTCGAAAGTTTCCTTATTACTATCCATTGTGATTGGACTAAGAAACACCTCTTTAAACCCTTTGTTAATATTGAATTCGAAACCAGAAGCAGAGGATAAATTACAATTAAATAGAGTTCTTTCTTTTTTATCAATGGTAATATTTTGCTGTAAGGCTTTCAATAAGGTAGAAGTAAATCGTTGATACATATAAGCATCGTGCCTTTGTTTTAAAAATGCCTGAATCGTTGCCCGCATTATTTTTCCGGGTTCAGCAACCTTTTGAAAAATCTGAACATCATCTGGTTTGATTTTCTTTTTCTTCCTTATGGGGTTTGATTGCATAACTTGTTTGCCATTTAAAGTTCTCAAGTAGGTACGACCTATTTTACCACTGAATTTACCATTTGCTTTTTGTTGTGCCATTTTTAATAGTTTTTAGATGTTAGTAGTTAGTATATAGCATAATATACTATATCCATTTTCTCAAGAATTGTTCCGCAATGGTCCCAAAATGAAAGCTTAATGATTTCATAATGTACACGTAACATTACCATAACATTTATGGGAGCATTATGGGAGCACTATGGGAGCACTACGGTATCATGCACATTTTAGCAAACAAAAAACAAAAGAAAAATTCTGAAAAAAGAGGAGGTTTTTCTTGAAAACAGGAAGGTTAGTAGCATAGTGAAATAGAATTTACAAGAAAAAATAAGCACAAAAAAAACACAGCTATCTTATGATAGCTGTGTTGTATAAATAAAATAGAGTTACAGACTCTATTAATACCAGTAATTTGAATTCGAATTTAATTTATATATAGGATATAAATTATCAGGCGTAATTTTCTTAGATAAGATAGGGTCTACAGTATTGTCTGCTTTCTTAATCTTCGCTTCCATATTGTAGATTTCATCTTTTGAATCTTGTTTGTAAATAGTCACTTTCATTTTGTTCTTTTTCAAATCAAGAACAGTGAAGTTTTCTTTAGTTTCTTCAGCATAAACATAGCTATCCTCTACATAGTTTAAATTTTCTACAGCAACAGTTCCCTCTTGCAAGATTCCCTCTTTAAAAGTAGCTTGGTATTTTACCTTTCCTTTTTCAAAGTATTGGTATAGTCCCTCAAGGTTATCTTCTGCTAAAGTATATTTGTAAACAGTGTTTCCTTCTTCGTCAAAAACAATTCGGTTAAGTGTATTTTCATCTGTATAAGTATCTTTCGCTATTACAATACCCGAAGATATATCAGAGAAAACAACTTCTACAAGTTTTCCTTCTGCAAATGTTTTTTTGTAGTTGTATTCGTATGATGACTCTACTAAAAGACCTTGGTAAGGTATTCCTTCTTTATATTGTAAACGAGAAATCTCATTTCCTTCCTCGTCATACGAATAAGACATTCCGTGTAATAAATCATCTTTGTACTCGTTAGATGACTGAAGATTGCCTTGTATAAAATCTTCTTCTTTTACTTTTTCTCCATTTTCGTAGTACGATTTACTTGAAAGATTGTACAACTCATCAACGTTGTCATAACTAAAATAGAAAACACTTTCTACTCCAATTTTCTTTCCGTCTTTATAAGTAGTTTCAGTCATTGTGTAGTCGTCCAATACATAAGTAGTCCCATTATATGGAGCTCCATCTTTGTAAGTAACAGTAGAAACTAACTTCCCTTTTACATCGTAAAACTTCCCTTGTTTGTTGTAATCTACCTCACTTTGTAAGTAATACTTTGTATTAGTGGTAAACATATCTCTTGATACTGGTGCGTATTGTTTACTGTAAACAGGTGTACCAGCATTGAACTGAGCCATTTGAAGAACTTCTCCTTTTTCGTTAAACTGGTAATAAGTACCTGTTTTCGTTTCGTAGTTATACGTTCCTAATTCTTTCCCTTTTTTATCATAGTATGTTTCAGTAGCAGGTTCGAAAGAATATGCTTGAGTACTATAATTAGATACTTTGTATTTAACTCCGTTAGGGTAGTAAGAAATTAGTTTTGAAGTATTTCCAAAAGCATAGAAAGTTTCTGACAGTAAAGTTGGTTTTGTTCCTGTAACGTCAAAAGTTGAAAGATAAGTCGTCTCACCATTTTTGTATTTAGTGATTTGAGAAATCTCATCGTCTGTTAATGAATAAACAGTTCCGTCAATAAAAGTTTCTAACTGAAAATCAGGGTTTATACCTTGTGTAACACGACCTAATTCTTTTCCTTTTTTGTCAAAGAAAATAGATAAATCTCCTTTTCGTTGTTCAAAGACTTTTCCATTGTCGTAGAATGTTGTTTTCGCAATAATTTTACCCTCTTGATAAGTAGTAGAAGAATTGCTGTCATAGTAGATTCCATTGTAAGGACCAAATCCATTTTCATCGTAAGTCAATTGTCCTTTAGTAGAACCGTCTTCGTTATAGTAAACAGTTTTTTCTATAGAACCACTTTCGTCGTATGTAGTTGTCGATTTAATTGTGTTGTTTTTTGTGTTAACGTAGTATTCGTCAACTTTACGTACACTATTATCCACAAAGTGGTAAGAAGAAGCGATATCATCCTCGTTACCAGAATAGTTGAAGTAATAAGCTGTTCCTTCTTGTTCACCTACATATTCTTCTTCACTATAATGAAGAGTATATTGCCCAAGTTTTTGTCCGTTTTTATGGAAGAAATCTTCTACACGGCGGTCTTCATTAATAACAGCTTCAGATTTAGTTTGCCCTGTAGTATAAAATGATTTATAAGCTACTAAGTTTCCATCTGTATAAGTGTTCAATTCTTTTACGCCAAATTTATCGTAGTTTACAGAAGTAACAGTTCCGTTATAAGGAGAACCGTTTGCGTATTCAGCTTGATTTACTACTTCTCCGTTTGCACCGTAATATTGTTCTTCTACAATAACGTTTTCTTCATCAAATGTAAAAGATTGACGGTTTTTAGCGTTTGCAGGATTGATGATTTCATATTCTCTGAATACTCCTTCTACCGTAGACATTTTGATATATACGTTAGACCATCTTTGGAATACTTCACCGCTGTATAGTTGTCCTTCTTTGAAAATACCTTCGTATTTCTCACCAGTGAATTGGTTGATAGAAGTAATCTTTGTTACTTGACCTTTGTCATCATAGATATACGTAGATTCTAACTTTCCTTCAGGAGAGAAGTTTTCAACGTTTCCACTATATAATATGCTTGAATCTTCTTGAACAAGACCTTTACCTCGCGCTTGAAGCTTTTTTGATTTTGCGTCAAATGTTTCAATAATGTTTAACTCTTGGCCTTTGATAGGTTTTACAAGTTTAAAAGCTTTCGCCTCTTTTTTTGATACTTTGTAGTCAAAAGAATCTACCCATAGGGTGTCTTTTGCAACTTGGCCAAACATTGACGAAGTGAAAAGTAATGCCAATGGAAATATTTTTTTCAGCATAGTATATTTATTAAATTGATTTTGTGTGTTTTTCTCTTTCGTAAAAGTAGAAAAGTCCTTCATAATATTCGAATATTTTGGCTTTTATTTACTACTTAGTCGATAATTGCGACATTTAATAGCAATAAAATACGCTCCAAAATGCCGATATTCTTTCAATGTAGAGAGGCTAAGGATTTATTAGAAATAAAAATGCCCTTGTAGAAATACAAGGGCATTTGGTTTTAAATCAATTATTTATGATGAATAAATAATTGCGTCTAACAAAAAAAGAGAATAATTGACACTAATCTTTTATTGTAAAAGAGAGATAACCTCTTTATTTTCTTGGATAACAGCATAATCTAAGGCTGTTTTTCCTCTATTGTCTGCTATATCTTTCTTTGCACCTGCTTCAAGCAGACTTTTTGTAACGTCAGCTTTGCCAAATGTTGCAGCAAATATCAAAGCAGTAGCTCCATTGAAATTAGTCTGGTTGATATCTGCTTTTTGCTCAATCAACAATTTAATGATAGCTGTATGTCCTTTGAAAATAGCTCCCATTAAAGCGCTATTTCCTGAATTATCTTGTGCGTTTGGATTGGCTCCGTTTTGCAACAATAATAATGCTGCATCGTAATTGTCGTAATAACAAGCTAAGGTTAGAGGTGTGTTTCCTCTGTCGTCAGCTTTATTAATATCTATTTTTTGTTTGATAAAGTTTTCTATTTCCCCTGTGTTATTAGTTCGCGCAGCAGAGAATATATCTTGTGCATGAGCAGTGATACACAGCAGGGAAAATAGAAAGGTAGAGATTAGTTTTTTCATTGTGTGTTTGTTGTTTAAAAAACAGGAGAGTGTGGGGATGCTCCCCTGTTAGTAGTTATAAATATTATAGGTATTCTTGAATATCAGCAAGTTTTAAATTCGTTGCTTTTAATAAAGAGTTACCATAGTTTTTATCTGCTTGGTAGAAGAATGCAATCATTTTCTTAACAATCACTTTGTTTTGAACGCTATTTAAAGCTCCACTCAAGTTTTTGATTAAGTTCTCTTTATCTTGTTTAGAGAAAGAGTTGTATAATTCACCTGCTTGTTTGAAGTTGTTTTCTTTGTCAATTACGTGTTGTGTAGTACTTGTATTAGCAGTGAAAACTGATTTAGAGTATTTAAACTTCGCATTGTCAACAACCTCAGGTTTGTTTGTAGATGGTTGGTAGTTTACATCACCTGTTTGTGGACGCATTGACATATAACCGTTTTGGTTATAAGTAGTCACTTGGTTTTTAGGTTGATTTACAGGAATCTGTTGGAAGTTACCTGTAAGACGGTGACGTTGTGTATCTGCGTAAGAGAATAATCTACCTTGTAATAATTTATCTTCAGAAGCCTCAATACCAGGAACAAGGTTAGAAGGTGCAAAAGCAGCTTGTTCTACTTGTTGGAAGTAATTCGTTGGCGTTTGATTCAATGTCATTGTACCTACTTTGATAAGTTTAGCAACAGACTCTGGCCAGATTTTAGTTACGTCAGTTGGGTTGAAATCTAAAGCATCGAAGTCTTCTTTTTTCAACATTTGAACGTATAAATCCCATTTAGGAAAGTTACCTGCTTGAATGTTGTTATATAAGTCCAATGTAGCGTGTTCTACACTTTTAGATTGGATTTTATCAGCTTCTTCTTGTGTAAGGTTTTTTCTCTCTTGTTGAGGTACCCATTTGTATTTAATGTAAGTAACTTCTCCTTGAGCATTTACCCATTTGTAAGCGTGTACACCGTTTCCTTCCATTTGACGGAAGTTAGCAGGAATACCATAATCAGAGAATAACCAAGTTAACATGTGTGTTGATTCAGGTAGGTTTGAAAAGAAGTCAAATACACGGTTTGGGTCAGAAGCTCCGTTTGTTAATGGAGATGGTTTAAATGCGTGAACCATATCAGGGAATTTGATAGCGTCACGGATAAAGAACACTGGTAAGTTGTTTCCTACTAAATCGTAGTTTCCTTGTTCAGTGTAGAATTTAACAGCAAAACCACGAGGGTCTCTATACGTTTCAGGTGAACCTTGTTGGTGAGTAACTGTTGAGAAACGAACAACTAATGGTGTTGTTTTACCAGCTTGGCTTAAGAAGTCAGCCATAGTCACATCTGAAAAGTCAGCAGCAGCTACGAATTCTCCAAAAGCCCCGGCACCTCTTGCATGAACGACTCTCTCCGGAATGCGTTCTCTGTCAAAAGCAGCAAGTTTATCAATTAAGTGGATATCCTCTAACAACACTTGCCCGTTGTTACCAATTGTTTTTGAGTTTTGGTTATCTCCTACAGGAGCACCTGAGTTTGTTGTCAATGTTTGCCCGTAAGTGCAAGTTGCCATTGCAAATAATCCTAAAGCTATAGTTTGTTTTATCATTGAATAATTTATTTAGTGTTACAAGTAATTTTGTACACTGCAAATGTATTTTTTGATTGACGGGAATAGGACAATTTGTCAATGATTGTCTTTATTTAAGTATAAGATAATTTTATGGAGAATCTTTTTGTGATAGATAAACCCTTTTGAAACAAGGCTTTATTACCTTTTATCTCTGCTGTTAAAAAAGAAAAAGGCTTTTTTAAATTGCTATGGATATGCTTGTGTTTTTTAAAAGAAGCTAAAAAGGTGGGTGAGTAATTTGATTGGAAGGGGTTGAAAATAAAAAAGCCTCCCAAGATAGGAGGCTTTTGAATTACTTATATGTTTTTGAGCTTGTGATTAAGCTCCTGCTTTTTTGTTTTTGAAGATAAGTGAACTATTCATTAAGAATATGGCACTTAGAATTAAGATAATTCCAACCCATTGGATTAAGATTACTTTCTCTCCTAATACAAGGAATGCAACACTTACAGATACTGGTAACTCTAAAGAAGATATTATACTTCCAAGACCAACTCCTGTGTGAGGGAATCCCATATTCAAGAAGATAGGAGGTAAGATAGTACCAAATAAGGCTAATAATAATCCCCAAGTATAGAAAATATTCCAATTGAAATCTCTAATACCTGCTGTATTGTCAGAGAATTGCTTAAAGAATCCCATCATTGCTTCTGAGTTGTTCGGTCCTACTTGTGTAAGGATTACGAAAATAGACACAATGATAAAAGCACCACAAAGCATAAATAAACTACGCTTAGGAGCAGGTAGGTGATTAGCAACTACGTTAGACGCAAACATTGTGGTTGCGAACGAACAAGATGCTAAGAATCCAAAGATTACACCTCTAATATCTAAGTTGATTTCGTTTGCTAATACATTGGTTGCTAATACTGTTCCGAATAAAATTAAACAAACAGCAACGATTTTTAAAAAACTTGGGAAGGTCTTTGTAATTACACTTTCGATTACAACACCTATCCAAACAGATTGCATTAATAGAACTACGGCAATCGAAGCGTCAATGTAACTAACTGCCATGTAATACAACACAGAAGTGAATCCCATTGAGGTACCAGCAAGCATTAATTGCTTAATATCTTTCTTTGTTGGTTTTAAATCAGAAGGTTGTTTTTTGCGTAGCATGTTAATGATAAGCATTCCCACTAAACCTAATACTACTTGTGAGAAGGTAACTTCTGCGGTAGTGTACCCGCGTTCATAAGCTAATTTTACAAACGAGGCTAACATTCCGAAACTTGAAGCCCCAATAGCTACTAAGAAAACTCCTTTTACTATATTCTGTTCTTTCATCTTTTATTATTTTGCTGTGCAAAGGTACTTAATATTTTTTGAGAGATTTAGGACAATTGTCTAACAAAAAAAGCCCATAGAAATGAATCTATAGGCTTTTGATTTGAAGTGCATTAACTATTATTTCAACTTGTTGAAATTTCTTTTTACGAATTCAGTAAGCTCTTCTCCTTTTAATAATCCTTGAGAAAGTTTAGCTAAATCCATTGCTTGTTTAATGTTGATAGTTCTTTCTTCCTCGTTTGTGTTGTTGATAATGTTACTTGCCAACTCCGAGTTAGTATTTACTACTACATTGTACATTTCAGGTAAGTTACCCATACCGAACATACCTCCACCACCTGACTGGCTCATTTCTTTCATTCTTCTCATAAACTCAGGTTGTGTGATGATAAATGGTTCAGCTGTGCTATCCATAGCTTCTAACTTCACTGTGTATTTATCTTTAGGAACAATGTTTTCTACAATTTCTTGTAATGATTTTTGTTCATCTTCGGAAAGTTTAGAAATCTCTGTTTCTTCTTTTTTGATTAAGTTGCTGATGTGGTCAGCATCTACACGAGCAAAAGTCATTTTCTCGTTGTCACTTTCTAATTTTTGGATTAAGTGAGAAACGATAGGAGAGTCAAGTAACAATACTTGGTATCCTTTGTCTTTTGCAGCAGCGATATAGCTGTGTTGTGCATCTTTGTTAGAAGCGTAAAGGATTACTAAGTTACCATCCTTGTCAGTTTGGTTGTCTTTAGTAGCTTCTTTTAATTCTTCTAATGTAAAGTATTTGTTATCTACCGTTGGGTAAAGAGTGAAAGCTCCTGCTTTTTCGTAGAACTTCTCTTCTGATAACATTCCGTACTCTAAAACGATTTTGATGTCGTTCCATTTTGCTTCAAAGTCAGCTCTGTTTTCATTGAATAAAGATTTTAATTTATCAGCAACTTTACGTGTGATATAGTTAGAAATCTTTTTCACGTTTCCGTCTGCTTGTAAGTAAGACCTTGATACGTTCAATGGAATGTCTGGAGAGTCAATTACCCCTTTCAACATTGTCAAGAACTCAGGAACGATTCCTTCTACGTTATCCGTTACAAACACTTGGTTTTGGTATAGCTGGATTTTATCTTTTTGCATTTGAAGGTCAGCACTCAACTTAGGGAAGTAAAGAATACCTGTTAAGTTAAATGGGAAGTCAACATTCAAGTGAATGTGGAACAACGGCTCTTCAAACTGCATTGGATATAACTCGCGGTAGAAGTTAGTATAATCTTCATCTGTTAATTCAGATGGTTGTTTAGTCCAAGCTGGGTTAGGGTTGTTGATGATTGTATCAACTACAACTTTATCGTCACCTTCACCTTCTTCATGCGTACCAAATTTGATAGGCACTGGCATAAACTTGTTGTATTTTGTTAAAAGCTCGTTGATTTTATAATCTTCTAAGAAGTCTAAAGAGTCTTCAGCGATGTGTAAAACGATTTCAGTACCTCTTGAAGTTTTATCACATTCTTCTAAAGTGTACTCAGGGCTACCGTCACAAGTCCAATGTGCAGCAGGCTCATCTTTGAAAGATTTAGTTAAGATTTCAACTTTATCAGCTACCATAAAAGCAGAGTAGAACCCTAAACCAAAGTGTCCAATGATTCCAGTGTCTTTAGCTGAATCTTTGTATTTTTCAAGGAATTCTTCAGCACCTGAGAAAGCAACTTGATTGATATATTTTTCAACTTCCTCTTTAGTCATACCAAGACCTTGGTCGATGATGTGAAGTTTCTTGTTTTCTTTGTCGATTTTTACCTCAATAACCGGGTTTCCATACTCAACGCTTGCTTCCCCAATACTTGTCAAATGCTTTAATTTTAAAGTAGCATCAGTAGCATTAGATATTAACTCTCTTAAAAAAATTTCATGGTCACTGTACAAGAATTTTTTAATAAGTGGGAATATATTCTCCACTGTAACGTTAATTTTTCCAGATGTCATAATTGTATGATTATTTAGTATTTGAATTTTTAATATTTTTGTGATGTACTTAGGACAAAAAAGATACCAAAGGATATTCAATGTCATTTTGTCAGTTTATAGGCAGTGTATTAAGATATTCACTACTTTTGGGTATAGATTTTGCAATCTATGTATTAACATAAATAAATAGCAATATGAAAAAAGTACTATTATTTGGAGCTATGGCACTTGCAATGGCGTCTTGTAAACCTACAATGGATACGAAATCTCAAGTAGGAATTAAAGGAAATTGGACATTAACGAACATCAAGCATATTGGTGGAGAGTTTGTGAAAGTAAACTCTTTTAACATTGCAGATTCTCAATGTTTTATCGGTAGCCAATGGAAATTTGTTTCAAATAACAATTCAGGAAATGTAGCTTTAACTCAAGGAGGAAACTGTCCAAGTTTTGAGAGCTCTTTCAAATGGACAATTACGCCTAACGGAAGCTTTGAATTTAAATTCATTGATGAAGGTGTAAAAGCGAAACATATTACGACAGGGTACTCTATGCAGGTGAGAAATCAATCAGCAAATTCATTTGAACTTGTGGATAAATTCTACGCTGGAGGGCAAACTTATGATGTAACATACCATTTCGAAAAAAACTAAAAAAATAAAAGATAAGTAATATGAAAAAAGTAACCACGTTTGTATTAGCAGGTACATTGCTTGCAACTTCTATCTCATTCACAGGATGTGAGTCAGTAAAGAATTCAAACAATACACAAAGAGGTGCTGCGATTGGTGCTGCGAGTGGAGCTATCATTGGTGGTATTTTGGGTAATAACATCGGTAAAGGTGGAAACGGAGCTCTTGGTGCTGTATTAGGAGGAGTTATCGGAGGTTCTGCTGGAGGAGTTATTGGTAACAAAATGGATAAGCAAGCTCGTCAAATTGAACAAACTGTTCCAGGTGCTCAAGTTGAAAGAGTTGGTGAGGGAATCAAATTGGTATTGGGTGAAAACTCTGTAAACTTTGATATTAACTCTGCTACATTGACTACAAAAGCTAAAGCTAATCTTGATAAGTTAATTAAAGTATTCAAAGAAAACCAAGATACTTATATCGATATCTACGGATATACTGATATTACTGGTAGAGAAGAGTACAACTTAAGTTTATCTAAAAAGAGAGCTGCTTCTGTAAAACAATACTTAATTCAACAAGGTATTGCTGCTAATCGTATGAAAGCTGATGGATTCGGTATTGCTGACCCAATTGCTTCTAACGAAACTAAAGCTGGACAAGCACTTAATAGACGTGTGGAGTTTGGTATTCGTGCAAACGAAAAAATGATTCAAGATGCTCAAAACGAATCTGGTGTTCGTTAATTGAGTTTTCTCATAAAATAAAAAGGGAAAGAAGTATAATGCTTCTTTCCCTTTTTTATGGTTATAGTTTGTGCAAACTATAGTGTAATAATTGAAAAATATTTTTGAGGACTTATTCTTTTGTTTTTTAAAGTGAACAATCGATACAAGTTAGCGTTTGGTCTTCTTGCATTTTATACCAATGATTAGCTTCTTTAATTTGTTGTTGGTCTATCAAAGCTGTTTTTGTTATGTCATTGATGTAAACGCTTTTTCCTTGTGGAATGTAAATCGAGTATTTTAATTTTGCATCTGATGTTTCGCTGTTATCATTGTTACTTGCTATCAATAACACATTGTCTTTTTGGTCAAATTGAATGGCGTGTACATCGCTTGTATAAATTAACTCAGACTGTTTTCCTTGTTTAGTGTAATTTGCTTGCTTCAATTTATTTATCGTTACTTTTCCATAGATTTCATCTTGAAAAGAAGGTAACAACTCTATTTCAATAGGTAACTGATTTGTTGTTTCTGTTATTTCAAATCCCTCTGTAGTAGAACGGTTTGAATTGAAGTAAGCGGAGTCAACAAATTTAATGTTTAGACTATCGGTATTGTAATATGTAAAGTTTGTTTGTTTTTCTACACGTTGTCTGTCTATTTGATTATCTAAATCTTTCCAGTTATTCGCATTTGCAAACGGAATAGCAAATAGTCCTAATGTTATAAACCAGATGACAATTAATGTGATAATTGTAGCAGCTACATATTTTATGTTTGTGTAGATTAAACGCAATCCAATGATTAACAATCCAATGAATGGCAAGGTAACTAACATAAATACTAATGCAATTGTTCTACCATAATTTGTTTCAGAAAATAAAAAGAATGGAACCCCTTCAGCAGCTGTTTCGGCTAAGATATAATCTTTGTTTATCCATACTCCAATTGCAGCAACTATAATTGTTAATAAATTAATAGCACTAAAAGCGATAAAACCAATCCCGAAGATATATCTAATCCACTTGCCACTTTTTTCTCCAGCTACTTGTGTTTGTTTTTTGATATTATCATAATCAATATCGTTGATTTTATTATTAACATAAGAAACATTTTCTTTAACCTTCTTTTCAATAGTTTCAATATTGATAGGTTCTCTCTCCATTTCTAAGCGTTGTGAAGTCGTCTTTGCAGCGGGAATTATAATCCATAAGATTAAGTATAGTAAC
>JASLGC010000112.1 GCA_030150335.1 Flavobacterium sp. | reverse complement strand
ATTCTTTTTTCTTTGTCATCTTTATAAGTAGTTAACTGGATTCGTATTTACTGTTGATAAAATAACTGCAAAAGTAGTCAATTTTTCTGAAAGTTGTCTAACTATATAATTTTTTATATACCTTTCACTTTCAAAGTGCCCAATATCTGCCAAAACCAATTGATTTTCAGCTTCATAAAACTGGTGATATTTTAAATCTGCTGTAATAAAAGCATCTGCTTTTTGGCTTAATGCCGCTTTTATCGCAAAACTTCCTGAACCTCCTAAAACAGCAACTCGCTTAATCTTCTTGCCAAGCAATGCACTATGGCGAATTCCTCCTGTTCCTGTTTTCTCTTTTACCATTTTCAAGAACGCAACTTCATCCATTGCCTCCTCTAATTCCCCAATCATTCCCATTCCTACATTCTGCAACTTATTCTCAAGATTGTAAATCTCATAAGCCACCTCTTCATATTTATGAGCATCAAATAATGCTTTTAAAATCTTCCCTTGTAAATGTCTTTCAAACGTAACTTCAATCTTGCGCTCATCTACTATCTCTAAAACGTGCTTTTGTCCAACGGTAGGATTACTCTTCTCATTCCCTTTATAACTCCCCTTCCCTTCTGAAACAAAACTACAATTGTCATAATTACCAATAGCCCCTGCCCCTGCTTCAAACAAGGCCGTTCTCACTCTTTCACAGTCTTCAACTGGCGCATAAGTTACCAACTTCTGAATGTAATTACTTTTAGGAATCAATATCTTGCAATTAGTCACCCCTAACGTATCACAAAATATCTTGTTCACTCCTTCTTGGTGATTATCTAAAGCTGTGTGAATTGCATAAATCGCAATATCATTCTTAATAGCTTTAATCACTGCGCGCTCTACATAGTTTTTACCCGTAATTTTCTTCAATCCAGAAAATAGAATTGGATGAAAACAAACAATCATATTACACTTCTTCTCAATTGCCTCATCCACCACAGCTTCTAAGGCATCATGACAAACCAATATACCCGTCACATCACTATCATAATCACCGACCAGCAATCCTACATTATCAAAATCTTCTGCATATGCCAACGGTGCCAATTCTTCTAACACCGGAATAATCTCTTTTATCTTCATTTTACTAAGTATAAATTTCCTTGAAGTTATTATATTTTCTCAAAGATAAAAAATTTGGTAATTTCGTACCTATGAATCTACTTCGAAACTTACTATTTCCCTTTGCCATCCTATATGGCATAATCACATCTATACGCAATTGGTTTTACACAATTGGTCTATTTAAACGCACCTCTTTTTCAACACCTACTATCGTAGTCGGAAACCTTAGTGTAGGTGGTACAGGAAAAACCCCAATGGTGGAATACATCATTCAATTATTGCAAAACGACTTTAAAATTGCAACCTTGAGTAGAGGGTATAAACGCAAAAGTGAAGGGTTCTTCTTAGCGGATGAAAACACAACGATGGAACAAATCGGTGACGAACCTTTTCAATACCACCAAAAGTTTGATAAAATCAATGTAGCTGTGGATGCTAAAAGAGTAAACGGTATTCAAAATATCTTAAAACTAAAACCACAAACACAAGCTATTGTTCTTGATGATGCCTTCCAACACTTAGCTGTTCAAGGTGGTTTCTATATTTTATTGACTACGTATGACGAACCCTACTTTAAAGATTATATGCTACCAACAGGTAACCTTAGAGAATCTCGCAAAGGAGCTAAGAGAGCAGATATCGTTATTGTAACGAAATGTCCTAAAGATTTAAGTTTAGATAAACAGAAAACAGTTGTTAAAAATTTAAATTTAAAATCAGGACAATTGTCTTTTTTTACGTATATTGAATTTAGTAAACTTGCATATTCAAATACGGATTCAATCTCAGTTGAGAACTTGAAAAAAGAAGAATTTATAATGGTAGCTGGTATTGCTAAACCACAAAGTTTTTTTGACCATCTAAAGAGCGAAGAAACGATATGTTTAACTTTTCCTGACCATCATCATTTTTCTTCAGATGACATTGAATTAATTTTGAGTAAAGCAAAAGAGAATAAAATTATCACAACAGAAAAGGATTATGTGCGATTAAAAGACTTAATCCCTTCTGAGAAATTATATTATTTACCAATTCAAACTTCCTTTATTAATAACAACGAGGAATTTGACAAAACAATTTTAAACTATGTGGGATCAAGTACAAGAAACGGTTAAGTATCTATCTGAAAAGACAAATTTTAAACCAGAAATCGGAATTGTTTTAGGTTCAGGATTAGGGAATCTAACAGCAGATATTACTATTGAATATGAAATTCCATATTCTGAAATTCCTAACTTCCCTGTATCTACAGTAAAAGGACACAAGGGGGCTTTAATCTTTGGAACTATTGGAGGTAAAAAAGTAGTGGCTATGCAAGGTCGTTTCCATTACTACGAAGGATATGAAATGGCTAAAACTGTTTTCCCAATTCGCGTTATGAAATACATGGGAGTTGAAACATTAATCGTATCAAACGCTTCAGGAGGTGTTAACCCTTCTTTCAAAGTAGGAGATATCATGATTATCACTGACCATATCAACGCTTTCCCTGACCACCCATTACGTGGAGCAAATGATGAGCGTTTTGGACCTCGTTTCGTAAACATGAACGATGCCTACACAAGAACGTTAATCGACAAAGCTTTAGTTATTGCTAAAGATAAAAACTACAACATCAAACTTGGTGTTTACTACGGATTACAAGGTCCTACTTTTGAAACATTAGCTGAATACAAAATGGTTCGCGTCGTAGGTGCTGACTGTGTTGGTATGTCTACTGTACCAGAAGTAATCGTTGCTCGTCACATGGATATGAAAGTATTCGGTATATCTGTAATCTCAGATATGGGTAACGAAGAAGGAATCGTTGAAGCTCATCACGAAGAAGTTCTTAAAGCTGTACAAGCAGCAGAACCAATCGCTCGTGGATTAATCAACGAGTTAATTGCACAAATTTAATTGTACTTTTTTTTTATACGATTAAGGGCTATTCTACCAGAGGATAGCCCTTTTTCTTTGGCTATAAAAGACACCGAATAGTTTTTATACGGTGCTGTAATCCATTTTAAACAACACTTCTATTTAATCCTCTTTTGGATAAATCGAATAGCAAACTATCCTGTTTGTAAAACAACTATCTGCCTTCACATCATTCTTCTGTAAGCACTATCAGATGTAGCACTATGTAAAAATATACCCTATTTTTCTCTTACCCTTTTGAATACATAATCTCTTGTATTTTGAACAGCAGTTGTATAGCAAGGTGTATCATTGCGTTTTAAACAAGTTTTATTTGAATCAATATCAACTTTTAATTAGCACTTTATTTAGAAAAGGAGTTCCAATAACACACCTATTTCTATTAAATTTACGCTACTAATTAGCAGTCAGTAAGCATGATAAAAAAACTAAAGAGCATTGTTTCAAATTAGGAAAATGAGTTACCTATAAGAAAAGTATCTTACAACGATTTGTGCTTTTATAAGATGAATATCAAGTTACTGAATGAACTTGTGTTCGAGGTTTTTCCGTATATAGTCCGTAATTTCTCCGTGTACAACGGGTTTTATTCGAAGCGGACACGCTTTGTAAACGGATGTATAAGGGTTCGTCCATAAGCGAAATACATACTCCACAACATGTTTTTATACTACTATAATTACAAAGCGGTTATCTTGCCATCATTTGCTATCAAATGCTATACAATTTGCACTATAACTCTTCGCTATTCATTCACAACACATTGATTTAAAGAATCATTAAGTTATCTACCTTTAAAAAAGGTTCTCCAAAACCTATGCTATAGAAAAAACTACTTGCGTTACGAACTATTACCCCCCCTGTTTTCACCAACTCCTTACTCACATAAAGGCATAAAAAAACACCCAATCAAGGGTGTTTCATTTTTATATCAATAACAGTTAATCTATAATCTGCATTTTCTTCATGATGAATGTAGCATTCTTATTCTGACACACACCATCTCTTATCTTGTAGTCAAAGTGTAAATCATCTTGTTTAATCTCCACTTCAAAACACTTATTAATCAATATCTCAGGGTATTCATCCGTTGTATTACAAACCTCTAAATCATGCGTAGCAATCACTCCATAAGTCTTCTCGCGAATTAATTTTAAGATAACACCTATCGTACCACTTTGCTTATCATCTGAGTTTGTACCTCTCAATATCTCATCTAATAACACAAAACAAGGCTCTTTCTGTACCTGCTCTATAATCATCTTCAATCGCTTCACCTCAGCATAGAAGTAAGATTCACTATCCTCTAACGAGTCTGTTAAACGCATTGAAACAAATAAAGGCAATGGGAAGAACGACGCATGCGAAGCACACACTGGAGCTCCAATACCTGCCAACACTAAGTTTACTCCTACTGTACGCAAGAATGTACTCTTACCTGACATATTAGACCCTGTTAATATCACAAAACGTTGGTCGCTAAAACTAATGTCGTTGCAAACCCTTTTCTTTTCGTTTAACAATGGATGTCCAAGCTCAGTAAAACTCATCTCTCCCTCCTCATTCAACGATGGGAAAGTATATGTTCTGTTGTTGTAAGAGAAGTTTGCCAATGAATTTAATGCCTCCACTTCTCCAATCACTTCAATCGCCATTGGTACCAAGTGAGCTTTCTCTCGTTTCCATTCTAAGAAACGGTGCAATACGTGTACGTGAAACTGTCCAAG
>JASLGC010000055.1 GCA_030150335.1 Flavobacterium sp. | reverse complement strand
AGGAACAGAAAACGAATGGTTGGTTAGCTTAATAGGAGCTCAAGGAGCAGACGGAAAAACTGCATTAGAAGTTTGGCAAAGTCTACCAGGAAATGATGGTAAAGACGGATCTGCATTCATTGAAGCAATAACTGGACCAAAAGGAGATAATGGGAAATCAGCATATGAAGTAGCAACTGAAAAAGGATTCACAGGAACAGAAAACGAATGGTTGGTTAGCTTAATAGGAGCTCAAGGAGCAGATGGAAAAACTGCATTAGAAGTTTGGCAAAGTCTACCAGGAAATGATGGTAAAGACGAATCTGCATTCATTGAAGCAATAACTGGACCAAAAGGAGAGAATGGTAAAACATTTGAGTATACAGACTTTACTCCAGAGCAATTAGCAGGATTAAAAGGAGCTGATGGAATTGGAGGAGTAACTAAGGAAGGAAGCGGAATTTCTGTGAAAGGTAATGGAAGTGCTAGTGATCCTTATATAGTTTCTGCTTTAGTGAAAGCTGATAATGGATTAACAAAGACAGGCGACAATATTCAATTAGGTGGAGAGTTAATTAAATCAACTATTATTACAACTAACGAAACTAATACATTAGCAATAGCAGGATTACAGCCAGGAAGTATTGCAGATAATGTTGTAGTAGCAGATAGTAAAGGTGTTTTGAAAACAGTTAAAGCTACTATGCCTAAAGTATTCTATATGCCTTCCATTATTTTTGATACAACAAAAAATGGGAGTTTTAATGTGGATTTACATGCTAAATATTTGGAACAATTTGGAGGAACAGGAGCTCCTGGATTAATTTCTAGTGAAGGTTCTACTGGAAAAGTTCCAACTTTTGGAAAAGAGGACCTTGAATATTATATCACTTACTATGATAATGAGGTATTTGATATGTTAAGTATTAATTCTGAAGGCCTATTATCATACGAAGTTATCGGTAGAGCTACTTCAAAATCTTATATCAATATTGTGTTTGTAGTAAAATAATAAATAAGCTATTGTGTGAGTCTTGGGAACTAATGCAATTTCAAAAAAAAAAAGTTATGCAATCAAAAAAGGTATTTCAATTAGTTCTTTTAATTGGAGTAATAATTCCTAATGCTGTACTAGCACAAGGTGTGGTAAATAATCAAGTAATTGTAAATAAAGGAATTGCTTCTGTTTCGGATGGAGGGGTTGTTTCTATGATTTATGATTTTGATAATACAAGTTTAGGAAGTATGAAAAATGATGGAACAGTTTATTATTATGGAAATTTTAATAACGATAACATTTATACTCACAGTAAAGAATCAAAGGGGTCAAAAGCTGTTTTTACTCGCTATGAAGAACAAGGAAAGCAGATTATTTCTGGGAATTCTTTTTCAGAATTTTATAATGTAGAGTTGAATAATTCAGAATCTATTATGGCATTCGATTTAAAAAACAATATGGATGTAAATGGTTCAGTAGTTTTTAAAAATGGAATAATAAAAGTGGATTCACTACAAGGTATGCTGTCTTTTCATCAAGGAGCTAAAGCATTAACTCCAACAGATGTAAGTCATGCAGAGGGATTTGTTGAAAAAATAGGGAATGAAGAATTCCAGTTTCCAAAAGGAGATAAAGGACTTTACCGTTATGCTCGAATAAGTACACCAGAAAATGTAAAAGATATCTATGAAGGGAAATATTTATTAGATGATAAAAATTTCTTTAGATCACATTCGGCAAAATCTGGGGTAATCAACTTGTTAGACGAACGCGAATACTGGATTATTAATAAGGGTACTGATAATAGTAAGGGAGATATAATGCTTACTTTGAGTTGGGACGAACGTACTACTCCAAAAGAACTATTAGATAATCCAGAAAAAGAATTACACATTGTTCGTTGGGATAAGAAGGAGCAACTATGGGTTGATGAAGGAGGAGTTGTCGATTTAGAAGCTAAAGAAATTACAACAGCTACTTCTGTTAAGGGGTACGGTTTTTTCACTTTAGCAACAGTTGAAACAGATTGGCTATTAGATGGAGATGTTGTTATCTACAACTTGGTAACTCCTGATGGAGATGGGAAAAATGATTATTTCATTATTGATAATATCAATAGGTTCCCAAATAATACAGTAGAGATATACAACCGTTGGGGTGTAAGAGTTTATGAAACGAAAAATTATGATAGTAATGGAAACGTTTTTCGTGGTTATTCAGAAGGGCGTGTTACTATAAATAAAAATGAGAAACTACCAACAGGGACATATTTTTATATTGTAACATATGAGTACAAAGATGTTAAAGGTACACGTATGATTAAGAAATCAGGTTATCTGCATTTAGAAAGTAACTAAGAAAAAGAATTGATGAATATTCAAGATAAAATTAAGAAGATAGGAATCGGCTTACTAATAGTAGGTTGTTTCACTTATGCACATGCACAACAAGATCCTCAGTTTACACAATATATGTATAATACCAGTAATGTGAATCCCGCTTATGCTGGATCAAGGGGAGGGTTTAGTGTGTTTGGGATGTATAGAACCCAATGGGTAGGTTTAGATGGAGCACCAAAAACAGCAAATGTTTCAGTATCAACACCATTAGGAGAAAGCGGCATAGGTTTAGGCGTACAGTTTACAAATGACCGTTTAGGAGCAATGGATGAAAATAATATTTCAGTTGATTTATCGTATGCTGTTGATTTAAATGTTGATTATAAATTAGCTTTTGGATTAAAGGGAACCGCTAATTTATTAGATGTAGACTATACGAAATTACATATCCATAACACAACAGATCCTGTATCTCAAGAAAATATAAATAATAAGTTTTCACCTAATTTAGGCGCTGGAATTTATCTGTATTCAGATAAATCATATATAGGATTTTCTATTCCTAATTTTCTGACAACAGATCGTTATGATGATAATGACGTTAGAACAATGCGTCAAAAAGCACATTATTATTTAATCGGAGGACATGTTTTTGATTTGAGTGAAAATTTGAAATTTAAACCAGCTTTCTTAGCAAAAGCAGTTGAAGGAGCACCCCTTCAAGTAGACTTAACAGCTAACTTTTTAATTGTAGATAAGTTTACTTTAGGTGGTGCTTATCGTTGGGATGCTTCAGTGAGTGCTTTAGCTGGATTTCAAATTAATGATGAGTTGTTTATAGGTTATGCATATGATGCAGAAACGACTAAGCTAGCTAGATATAATTCTGGATCACATGAAATATTTTTGCGATTTGAATTATTTAAACGCAATAGTAAAATTAATGCACCTCGATTCTTCTAAAAGATTTATAGTATGAGAAAACAAATAATTAAAAAGGGTTTTTTTGCGTTGTTGTTTTTAGGAGTTGGTATTCAAGGATACGCTCAGAAAGTAGCAGAAAAAAGAGCCGAGAAAGAGTATGATAAGCTTGCTTATATTGATGCTATAAAAATTTATGAGCGCATTGCTAATAAAGGATATACAAACGCATCTATGTTAGAAAAACTTGCAGATGCAAACTATTTTAATGGACGATTAGTTGATGCTAACAAATGGTATTACGAATTGTTTGAAGGAGAATATTCAGGCAAAGGACAAAAGGCTATTTCTTCAGAATATTACTACAGATATGCACAGACGTTGAAAGCAGTTGAAAATTACAGCAAAGCAAATGAAGTAATGCAGCAGTTTGTAGCTTTAGAAAAGGATGATTCAAGAGCTAAGTTATTTGAAGAAAATAAAGGGTATTTACAGCAGATTGAAAATCAAGAAGATCGCTATAATTTGAAAGCGATTGATATTAATTCAAAATATTCTGATTATGGAGCTACACTTTTAGGAAGCCAATTGATTTATACGTCAGCTCGTCAAACTGAGAAGCAGTCAAATAGTCAAATACATGAATGGACAAATGAGAGTTTTACAAGTTTGTTTGCAACAAAAATTAATGAAGACGGAACATTTAGCGAACCTGAATTGTTTTCAAAAGAATTAGACTCTCGTGTGAATGATGCAACAGCTGTTTTTACAAAGGATGGTAAAACGATGTATTTTACACGTAATAATTCAAAACAAAGTGGAAAAAAGAGATACAATAAAGATCACTCATCTTTATTAAAGTTATATAAAGCTACTTTATCAGAATCTGGTAAATGGGAGAACTTAGTAGAACTATCATTTAATTCAGATGAATTTAATACAGCTCATCCTGCATTATCTCCAGATGAAAAATGGCTATATTTTGTTTCTGATCGAAAAGGCACAAAGGGGGAGTCAGATATTTTTAGAGTAGGGATTTATGAAAATGGAGAATTTGGAATACCTGAGAATTTAGGAGGAAAGATAAATACCTCCGGTCGTGAGACTTTCCCATTTATATCGAATGATAATCTGTTGTTTTTTTCATCAGATGGTCATCCAGGGTTAGGAGGATTAGATGTATTTGTATCTAAAATTAATGTAGATGGTACTTTTGGAACAGTTACAAATATGGGGACACCTATTAATAGTAGCTTTGATGATTTTGGGTTCTATATAAGTGGTAAAAATAGTAAAGGATTCGTAAGTTCAAATAGAACAGGCGGAGTAGGCGGAGATGATATTTATTTTTTCAGTGAAAAACCATGTAAACAAGCTGTAGAGGGTGTTGTATTTGATAAGAATACACAAGAAGTTTTAGCTAATAGTATTGTTATTATTTATGATGCTCTTTATAAAAATGCAGATACACTTTATACCGATGCTAATGGATATTATAAAAAAGAAAATTTAGATTGTGGTCTAAAATTCCGTATTAAAGTAGAGAAAGAAAAATATAATACTATAGAGATGTTTTTTACAACAGATTATAAAACTGGGGTAAAAAAGCTAAACTTAAGTATGGAAAAAATAGAAATACCTGTTACTGTTAATGATGATTTATTTAAAAAATTAAAATTAGAACCTATCTATTTTGATTTTGATAAATCAAATATTCGTGACAATGCAGCTATTGAATTGATTAAAATTGCTGAAGTGATGAAGGAATATCCTACAATGAAAATTGATGTTCGTTCACATACAGATAGTAGAGGTAAAGATTCGTATAATTTAAAATTGTCAGAAAGACGAGCTAAATCAACCGTTCAGTGGCTTATAAATCAAGGAATAGATTCGAATAGAATCACAGGAAAAGGATACGGAGAGACTAAGTTGTTAAATAGTTGTAGCAATGGAGTTCCTTGTAGTGCTGAAGAGCATCAACTAAATCGCCGTAGTGAATTCATCGTTTTAGAACTTTAATATAAATCAATTATATCTTAGTTAAGACGATATTCAAAACAACAAAACATTTTTTTTCGAACCATCTTGCTGAGAGATGTAAAAGCACAGTATTAGCCAAAAAGAGGGTGTCAAAAAGACACTCTCTTTTTTAAAAAAAATCTTCAAATAATTTAAGAAATACTTCTAAGTATTATTCTTACATGTCTGGCTATTAAAAACTTCTTTTATTAATAGATTATTATTCTCGTGTCTTTAGTGAGTTCTATTTTATTAGGAGATAGTGGAGCCTACTGGCAATGTACTTTTAGTATTTGTGAGATTTAGTCTGTCAGATTAGGACACGCTTTAGTTGTAAAATATAATTATATCTATTAAAGAGGAGTGTTTTTTCGAATTAGAAGTTATTAGGTAAATGTGAAATTAATGTTTTTTTGAGGGGAATTACTTATACTTTCTGTTTTAAGAATATTTCATGTTAAAGGTTGTTTCTTTTTATTGGGAGTGTAGTAAGAGGTTGTTTATGTTACGAGTTTTAACAATTAGTGGATATACATTTGAAAAAATTAAT
>JASLGC010000317.1 GCA_030150335.1 Flavobacterium sp. | reverse complement strand
AAGGGTTTGTTGTCCTAATTTTTGCCCAGCAATTTTATTGATGTTTTTAGTAACAACTTTGTTTTTAGCTTTGTGTGAAATTAGTACATTCTCTAAATGAACTTTTGCCAAGCTTCTGAAATTTGGAATTGGTTCGTTGAAAACTCTTTTTCTATTTCCTAAATCGTCTTTTTCAATGTGAGTTTCTTTTGTTTCAATAGCAATGATATTACTATGTAATTTATCAGAAGTGTTCTTTCTTGCGTTTAGATTGTTTAGATATTGAATGTGGTTGTGCTTCGTAAAAGCAACAGTTAAAGCATCCATAGCGTGATGACGATGGTCGTTGCGTTTTGTCCAATCTGTAATAACTTCTTTTTTGTTTCCATCTTTCATTTCAATGAATTCTGTAAGTCCTGCATCTCTATATTTCTGTAGATTTAGTTCTTTCATTACATTGATAAGTCCCCAATCATCACGCAAGCGATCAGTAATACTACCAGATGTAGAAACGACATGACGTGTGATTTCGAATAACATTGCTTTCGCTTTTTTAGCGATGTATTGTGTTTCTCTTAAATCTCTTTCAATAAAGCCTTGTCCAATTTCACTCTCTCTCATTAAGAGTTTTTTAAATTTGCTTTTAGAAATGCCTTCTGTTTGCCCTAAACTAGATAAATCAGTTACTCTTGTTTCAAATTCATTTGCTTTTTCCTGTCCGTATTCTGTAAGGATAAAGTCATAGGCTGTTTGGTTTCCTTTTTTAAGGTTCACATTTCGGCGTACTAAAGTTTTATTTGAGAAGCTGTCGTCAAATAATTTAGATTGAGGAATAATGTGTTCTATATCATATTCCTTTGTGAAGATGTCTTTTCGCTCTATATATTGATTAGTATATAGGTCTTTGTAGCCGTTATTTTTTAGTTCGTTATAAAGTTTATATCTGATTATATCGTTACGAGTAGGGTTTTTAATTCCATCTTCTTTCTGAAGTATTTTAATGAATTTCTCATGGTCTGTTTTTCCTTGAGTCATTGATCTTGTCAATTCTTCACGTTCTTTCGCATTTTTCTTTAATTCACGAGCTAACTCAATGCGGATTTCATCAAATTGAAAATCAGGAGCTTTTCCTTGTGCGACTAATTTTTCGTTTTCACTGTCAATTAATGTGTTGATTACATTAATCATTTGGTTTAAAATCTTCTCAACAACAGGATTTCTTAAACTATTTTTAGTAAGAATCTCTAAGCGACTTTTAAGCTCACGTTTTTCATTTTCTTCTTTAGTCAATGAATGTTTAGAGTGTTTGTATCCTGCTAATTCACAAGCGTTACTATAATTGTTGTCTTTTATGAATGGGAATATTCTTCTAATTGCTTTAGAAGATAAGTTTCCGTAATCATCTTGAAATAATACATTACCTAAACATTTCGCTTGTTCAAGAGTGAAGTTAAATTTCTTTTGTAATAAATCATATAATTTGTCTAAACCAGTAGGAGAGTTGTCTTCCTCATAAGAATACATCAAATGCCATAGTTGGTAAGAGTCTTGTTGCTCAAATGCTTTGCCTTCTAAAGTTGCGTCAAATTCTAATATTGAAGTATTAATGCCTAAATCTTTGAAAATAGTGAATATCATTTCTTTGATATCATCAGCATCTACGTCTAAATCACTTAATTCAATATCGTCTTTATTTAACTTGATTTTAAGCTCATTGCGGACATCATAACCGGCAATATCAATAATATCTAAATAAGCATTGTAAAGTGCTTTATTAGTGTTGTTTCCTTCTAATTCTGTATAGTTTAGTTCCCATTTCTTCGGTTTGTCTTCAATTAATTTAAGTACTTGCGCACTTGACAATTTACCTTTAAGATTTAGTTCTTCAAATAGATGTGCTTTTTGTTCTTCTGCTAAAAAAGTGGTTTCATTAGTTTCTTTATTTCTTAATGTAACGTTGTGTAATTGTTGCCAAATCTTAAACTCTTGAAATAGAGGAGAGGATTTTGGAATAACACGCTGTCCTATCGTTTTGGTTTTGCCGTTGATTACTTTTTGTACTTGTTCAAATTCACAGAAACTGATAAGACCTTTTTGAGATTTAAGTTTTCGTTGGTAGAAAATAACAGTATCTCTAAGTTCCTCTTTGAGCTTAGGTGTCAATTGGTTTGGATAGTATTTAGATTGTACTTCCCATATTTTTTCAAATTCGTCTAAGTAGTCTTGTCTGTAAAAGACTTGACTTTTAAGACGAGTATGTGGGTTTGCAACCAATTGTTTGTACAGGTATTGACCAACAGTCCATTGGTTGAAATAAAGTTCTTTACTTCTATCACTTATTGCACCTAAATAACCAGATGAGTTGTGTATTTGTCCATTAATTTCAGCTATTATAAAAGCGACTTCTTCTTTTGTCAATTGCTTAATTAAAGCATCAGCACGCCATTGATAGCTCTGTAATTTCTTTTCATCTCTACTTCCTTTATTTTCTGCTGTATTAAAGTTATGTGTAGTCCAAAACTGAGCTGAAGTAGCTCTAAGTCCCTTGCCTTTTAGTAATTCTTTAAATGCAGGAGTAAATATTTCAGGATAAAACTTTGCCTGATATTCCCATATTTGATCAAGTTCTTGATTTAGATCAGAACGATAGTAATCGGGTAGTTTCTTAGTTCCTTGTTTAATTAACTGCAATGATAATTGGCCAGGAGTAAGTTGTTCGTGATACAATCTTTTAGCAATAGTCATTCCGTCAATTAATTGACCTTCTTCTGTATTGTTTACTTTTCGAGAGCTCTTATATCCACGTTTTTTATTAATCATTAATAAAACGCGAGATAATTCGTCTAATGTTATTTGTTGCGTAGCTGCTTTATCTCTTAGTAGGT
>JASLGC010000276.1 GCA_030150335.1 Flavobacterium sp. | reverse complement strand
GAGGGAGGAATCACTACTGCTAAATTAGGAGATAACGCTGTTACTACTGTTAAAGTAGCTGATAAAGCTATTACTGATACAAAACTGTCTGGCGGAGCAGGTGTTGATAATCGCGTTGCAATTAGTGATGCAGCCGGAAATGTTACTTACAAGCAGATTACACCAGATGTTATTGCTTCAAAAGGTAATTTATCAGGTGATAGTGTTATAGATGTTGATAATGGAACAAATAAAACATTAGGTGATGTTAGTTTGAGTATAAAGGAAAATTCTATTGAAGCGTCTAAATTTAATTCTCAAGGAGCAGCAGAAAATACTGTTCTTACAGCAGATGGAAAAGGGAAAGCAGCTTATAAAGGAATGAATGAATTGGTTTTCAATCAAGGAAAACCGTTATCTGGGACTGGTGCTATTGTAGTTAAAACAGGGGAAAAAGCTTTGCTACAGGCTGCGGAAATAGATATTAAGGAAAAAGGAGTAGAGACTGTTCACTTAGCTGATAAATCGGTAACAGTGGGTAAAATTAACTCTGGTGAGGAAACAAAAAATCATGTATTAATAGCTGATGGAGAAGGAGGAGCTGAGTTTACAGCAATAAACAACCTGATAAATGTTGATGGCAAGGACTTGTCTGAAATAGCAAATGGTGCTATTGAAATAGAAGGCGGTACACATGCAGTTTTAAAAGATGTGAGTATTGGTGTTAGAAATGGAGGTATTACAAATGCTAAAATAGCTAACAAAACTATTACAGCTACCAAAATGAATAGTGAGAAATCCTTGTTAGGAACAGTCTTAACTTCTTTAGGGGATGGAGAAGCGAAATATTTACCATTAAATGAAAATGCAAAAGAATTATCATCTGATAATTCGATTACAGTTACTAATGGTGAAAAATCAGTACTTAATGCTGTAAATATTAAGGTAGCAGCAGGCGGAATTGCCAATGAACATATTCAGTTAAATGCAGTGCAAACACTTCAATTAGTTGATAAAGCGGTTACTACAGTTAAGATTAGTTCTAAAAAAGATGCTACTACAAATGAAGTTGCGAATACAGTACTTACAGCTGATGGAAGTGGAAATGTAGCGTATAAATCTGTTAATGAAGTAATCGGTAAAGGTGATTTGAAGAGCTCTGATGCAACTATCAAAGTTACTGGTGGACAAGCGGCTTTATTGAAAGATGTTGAATTGGTAATTAACGAGAGTTCTATTTTAGGAAAACACATTGTTGATCAACAAGTAGGTGCTATTAAATTAAGTGCACCTAAAACGGCTAATATGGTTCCTGTTTCTAATGCAGATGGTAGTGTGGAGTATAAGGCAGTTAAAACTGTTGTAGATAATAATGCAGAAGATTTAGTGTTAGGTAATGCTTTAGAATTTGCAAATAATACAACAGGGGAAAATGCTGTTAATAACCAAGTAAATATTCAAGTTAAAAACGAAGGGATTACAACGGATTTATTAGCGGGTAACGCTGTTACCAATGGTAAATTAGCTGATAACGCTGTTTCAACGAGTAAAGTTGTAAATGCTGCTATTACTACTGTTAAACTGGTAGATGCAGCCGTAACAAGTGCTAAACTTGGAGAAAGAGCTGTAATAGAGTCTAAATTAGCGAATAGTGCAGTTACAAGTACAAAAATTGCAACAAAAGCTGTAACAGTAGATAAGGTGAGTTCTGTATTACCAACAGGAAATGCTGCAACCGACGCTGTATTAAGTGCTGATGGAGAAGGAGGAGCAAGTTATAAGAGCTTAGGTGACCTTGTTGTAAATCACGGTAAAGATTTGACAACTGATGGTTCTATTGCTGTAGAGGAAGGAAATAAAGCATTAATAAAAGCAACTGAAATTAAAATTGCAGATGGTGGAGTTGCAACGAAACATTTAAAAGATTTATCAGTTACTACAGCTAAGATTAGTTCAGTAGGTTATGGTAATAATAAAGTTTTAGTTTCTAAAGATGACAGTACTGAGTTTGTTGATGTTAATACTATAATTGATGTTCAAGGAAAGGCATTGTCTGGAATTGGTGCTATTGCAGTTACAGATGGTGAACATTCAGTATTAAGAGCTGCTTCTATAGATGTAATAGATGGAGGAATTACTACTGATAAGATAGGACAGGCAGCGGTAACTGCAGAGAAAATGAATAGTGAAGAATCTCCACGAGGTACTGTTTTGACAGCTGATGGAGATGGAGAAGCACAATATTTACCATTGAATACTAATGCACAAGAGCTAAAAGGTAGTAAAGCTATTAGTGTTCTAAATGGAGCTAAAGCAGTATTAAATAATGTTACTATAGATGTAAATAATTTAGGAATTACAAACGAAAAAATTGCTGATAATACCATTACGGCTAATAAAATGAATTCTGAGCTAAATCCAGAAGGATATGTGTTAACAGCAGTGGGTGTTAAAAAAGCAGAATATAAACCGCTGAATGCTTATGGTCAAAAAATTGAAAGTAAAGAAGCATTGACAATAACAGGAGGTGATAAAGCTGTTTTAAATGGAGTAACAATCGAAATTAAAGATAGCGGAGTAAAAGCTAAACATATTGGTACTAAAGAAGTTCCTGCTACAAAATTAGAATCAGGTAATGCTTCAAAAGGTGCGTTCTTGGTTGCTGATGGAAACAAAGGTGCATCATATCAAGAGTTAAAGGCTATGATGCCGAAGTTTTTCTATATGCCGTCATTAGCATTAGAAGTAAAGGCAGGAGCGACTTATACGAAAGATATTTATGCAGATTACAAAAAGCAATTTGAAACACCGATGTATTCAAGTGTAGGAAAAGATGCTAAGTTGCCTGTATTACCGGCAAATGAGTTAAACTACCACATCACTTATTACGATGATGCTGTATTTGAAATAGTGTCATTATCTGATGCAGGAGTGTTAACTTATAAAGTAAAAGCAAATGGAATTGTATCAGGTAAGACATTTATGAATATTGTTTTAGAAGTGAAATAAACATTTGTTACTAAAGTAATAGTGAAGAGGACAAGCAGAGATGCTTGTCCTCTTTTTTTATTTTAGGTGATGTTGTAAGTTTTGGAATAACTTGAAATTGACCAAAGAGTATGGTTTTAAGTCATTTGCTATAGTTTTGTTTAGTATTCAATCGCAATTGAGTTGTATATAAGTCGTATTTCGTTTGCAAAAAAGGGCTTTAGGTGAGGCAATTACGACTGATTTACGAAGTAATTACGACCAAATGCCGTTTAAAAGTCTTAGAGTTACTGGTAGTCAGTTTTTTATGGTTAAAATAATAAGAAATGGGACGGAGATAAGATAGCATATCATGTCATATCTTAGCAAATGATGTCAAAATAACCGCTTTGTAATATTTGATTTTACTATCCTTATAAGATTATAATACTATTTTTGTTTGAGCTATAGCTTGAAAGTCAATAGAGGAGTGTTCATCAAGTGTGTCACGAAGATAGTTTGATTAAAAAAGATAAAAGATATGAATTTAGTATTGTGGATTATAGTGAGTATAGCATTCTTAGTTAGTTTATTAATGTTTCTTCCTTCAGTCATGAGCTTAGGTGCTCCTGTTTTTAAAGCGTCAAGTACAAGGCAGAAGATACAATACAAAGTATCTAAAACTTTTTTATACTTAGTGTTAGCCTATCCAGTTGTTTTCTTTTTTTGCGTAGTAGGTTATCGCTTTTTTAACCTTGTTGTATTGCCTTTTTTAGTTATTTATGTAGTAGTCATGTCGTTGTTGTTAGTAATTTGGGATAGAACTTCTTAAATAAAAAGATTAGGGCTATTTATAGTAATAAATTGGATATGAAAATCAATTGTTTTTCAATTTAGATTTCAGAATAAGCAATAGTATAAGATGTCTTTTTTAACATGTGAATAACGTTTATAAATGAATTACTTGTTGTTGTAAAAAGTGCATATCTAAAATTAACTCTATAATAACCATTGCAAACAGATACTTCATTTTTTGATTGTATTTTAAATGTGCTTACTCTATATATAAACAGGATAATTCTGAAAACAACACAACAAGTCAATAGTGAGTAAAATATTGCTAATACTATTATTTGTGAGCAAAATCTTCTTATTTTAAATAGAATATTTGTCAAGTTTGTAGGTTTGTCAAGGATAAATAATCGGGTGTTATTTGTGAATTGGCAATGATGCATTGTAGTTTGAAAGTGTAAAATAGACTACTACAGCATACATTATTCTGTGGTTAATAGATTATTACTTTAGGAATCACAGTAGATTGTCGGCACAATACTGGCACATTCCTCCACAAAAACAACGTACTTACAGGGCTTTCTGCCGGAAAAGTGCCAGAAAACTGCCGTTATACTACTTTATTTATGGAAAGTAAAAGGAAGAAATAAATACTCTGTAATAGTCTTGCTTTTAAAAATGATTGCATACAGTTGATATGGAGATTGTTTGTTGTATTTGTGAATTTGTTTTTATCTCATCTTGTGATTAAAAAGCAGGAGTAATGTTTTTTTGGTTCGCAAATATTCTTATTTTAGATACTTTAAAACCAACCATGAAACAAATAAACTATAACCGAAAAAATTTAACTGATCAAGTGTTGCTTGATCTTTACCAGCGGCTACTCAAGCCACGAATGGTAGAAGAAAAAATGCTAATTCTTATTAGGCAGGGCAAGGTAACTAAGTGGTTTTCCGGGATTGGACAAGAGGCAATTTCTGTTGGAATTGTTGCGGCTTTAGAACCTGACGAGTATGTGTTGCCAATGCACAGAAATCTTTCCGTGTTTACTTCTCGTGATATTCCTCTTCATCGCTTGTTCTCTCAGTGGCAAGGAAAAGCTAACGGATTTACGAAGGGGAGGGAGCGATCTTTTCACTTTGGAACTCAAGAGTACCACATCGTTGGGATGATATCTCACCTTGGACCACAAATGGGAGTCGCAGATGGAATTGCCTTGGCACACAAATTGCGTAAACAAAAGAAAATAACGGCTGTGTTTACTGGTGAAGGAGGAACTTCAGAAGGAGATTTTCACGAAGCTTTAAATATTGCGTCTGTTTGGGATTTACCCGTATTGTTTGTTATTGAAAACAATGGTTACGGATTATCAACACCAACTAACGAGCAATACAGATGTAAGCACTTAGCAGATAGAGCGCAGGGCTACGGCATGGAAAGCCATATCATTGATGGGAATAATATCTTAGAAGTATATACGCAAATTAATGAGATTGCCACGTCAATGCGTGAAAACCCACGTCCGGTGTTGATTGAATTTTTGACGTTTAGACGTAGAGGACATGAGGAAGCCAGTGGTACAAAGTACGTTCCGCAGGAACTGATGGATGAGTGGGAGCGCAAGGATCCATTAGAGAATTATCGTTCTTTTTTAATGGCAGAAGGGGTTTTAACCCAAGAAGCGGATGAAGCAATGCGTCAAGCGTTCAAAGAGGAAATAGACAGAGATTGGAAAGCAGTTCAAGAAGAGGAGCCGATTGTTGCTAATTTACAGGAGGAACTGAATGATATGTATGCTCCTTTTGTTTATGAAGAGGTGGCGCCTACAGATGAAAAAGAGAATATTCGCTTTATTGATGCGATTACTCAAGCACTGAAGGAATCTTTTGAGAGACATCCTGAATTAGTAATTATGGGACAAGATATTGCAGAGTACGGAGGTGCGTTTAAAGTAACGGATGGCTTTGTAGATTTGTTTGGCAAAGAGCGCATTAGAAATACGCCTATTTGTGAAAGTGCGGTGGTATCTGCAGCAATGGGATATTCTATCAATGGTGGAAAGGCAATTATGGAAATGCAGTTTGGTGATTTTGTATCAACAGGCTTTAACCCAATTGTTAACTACTTGGCTAAGATTCACTACAGATGGAATGAAAAAGCGGACGTAGTGGTGCGTATGCCTTGTGGTGGTGGCACGCAAGCAGGGCCATTTCACTCTCAAACGAATGAAGCATGGTTTACTAAAACACCTGGATTGAAAGTGGTTTATCCTGCGTTTCCTGCGGATGCAAAAGGATTGATGAATACCGCGATTAATGACCCAAACCCAGTTATATTCTTTGAACATAAACAATTGTATCGAAGTGTATATCAAGATGTGCCTAAAGATTATTACACAATTCCGTTTGGAAAGGCAGCAATACTAAGAGAAGGGGAAGATGTAACGATTATATCTTTCGGTGCTGGAGTACATTGGGCGTTAGAAACATTAGATAAAAACCCAAATATAAAAGCAGATTTAATAGATTTGCGTACCTTACAACCATTGGATAATGAAACTATATTTAATTCGGTTAAGAAAACAAATAAAGTTATAATTTTGCAAGAGGATTCAATGTTTGGAGGAGTTGCAAGTGATATATCAGCAATGATTATGGAAAACTGTTTTGAGCATTTAGACGCACCTGTAAAGCGTGTGGCGAGTTTAGAAACAGCTATCCCATTTGTGAAAGCTTTGGAAGATCAATATTTACCGAAAGGTAGATTTGAACAAGCGTTAATAGAATTATTGGCGTACTAAATTAGAAAGAACTACACAACTAAATAAATATATGAACAACACAATCACAAAAACGAGTTTTGAGTTTCCAAACCAAAAGTCAGTTTATCACGGAAAAGTAAGAGAAGTTTATAATATCAATGATAACCTTTTGGTTATGGTTGCTACGGATAGATTATCTGCATTTGACGTGATTATGCCAAAGGGGATTCCTTTTAAAGGGCAAATCTTGAATCAAATCGCAACAAAGTTTATGGAGATGACAAGTGATATCGTACCTAATTGGTTAGTTGATACACCTGATCCGAATGTTGCAGTGGGACATGTTTGCGAGCCTTTCAAAGTAGAAATGGTTATCAGAGGATATCTTGCGGGGCATGCTGCTCGTGAATATGCTGCAGGCAAAAGAGTTTTGTGCGGTGTTACATTACCTGAAGGTCTTAAAGAGAACGACAAACTGGCATCGCCAATTATAACGCCTTCTACTAAAGAGGAAATAGGATTACACGATGTGGATATTTCAAGAGAGGATATCTTAGCAAAGGGAATCGTTTCTGAAGCTGATTACTTAGTTTTAGAACAATACACACAAGCGCTTTATAAAAGAGGTAGTGAGATTGCAGCAGAAAGAGGACTTATTTTGGTGGATACGAAATATGAGTTTGGTAAAACAAAAGAGGGAAAGATTGTGTTGATAGACGAGATTCACACACCAGATTCTTCGCGTTATTTTTATGCGGATGGTTATGAAGAACGTCAAGCAAAAGGGGAAGCTCAGAAGCAATTGTCTAAAGAGTTTGTTAGACAATGGTTGATTGGGAATGGTTTTCAAGGACAAGAAGGACAACAATTGCCTGAAATGACAGACGAATATGTTGAGTCTGTGTCAGAACGCTACATCGAATTGTACGAGAAAATTATAGGCGAACCTTTTGTAAAAGCTGATATATCAAATATTAATGAAAGAATAGAAAAGAATGTTTTAGCTTTTTTAGCTAAATAATTAATATTTAGAAATGGAATTATTAAATAGTTTGCAGTGGCGATATGCTACTAAACGTTACAATAGCGAGGTTAAATTAAGTGATGAGGTAGTAATGCAGATTGTAGAAACAGCTCGCATGGCACCTACATCTTCAGGATTACAACCTTTTGAAATGATCTTGATTAAAAATCAAGAGTTAAAAGAGAAGTTGGTTCCCGTAGCGATGAACCAGGTGCAAGTGCGTGAGTGTTCTCACTTATTGGTATTTGCAGCTTGGGATACTTATACAGAAGCGCGTATAGATAGCGTTTTTGACAATATGGAGACAATTCGCGAGATGCCAAAAGGAGAGATGAATGAGTATAAAAATTCAATCAAAGCTCACTTTGGTTCACTTACACCTGAACAACAGTTTCAGCATGCGGCAAGACAAGCGTATATTGCGTTTGGATTGGCAATTGGTGCTGCAGCAGAGTTAAAAGTTGATGCTTCACCAATGGAGGGTTTTCACAACGACCAAATGGATGAGGTGTTAGGGCTTACGGCAAAAGGATTGAAAAGTGTTACTATCTTAGCATTGGGAGAGAGAGATCATGAAAATGATTGGTTAGCTCCAATGAAAAAAGTACGTTTCTCATTAGAGTCTATTTTGACTGTTATTGAGTAA
>JASLGC010000246.1 GCA_030150335.1 Flavobacterium sp. | reverse complement strand
CCCTATAAAAAAAGCTGTTCTAAATGAATAGAACAGCTTTTATATAATGCATTAACTCGTTGTCGAATTAGGCTTCAGCAGCCATTTCTTCTTGAGCTTCTTCATGACGTCTTTCGATCGCTTCTTTATCTTTCTTAGACATAGTATCCACTAATACTGGAGTAGCTAAGAATAAAGAAGAATAAGTACCTACTATAATACCGATCAACATAGCGAAGATAAATCCTCTGATTGAGTCACCACCAAAGATGAACATAATCAACAATACAAGGATTAAAGTCAACGATGTATTGATAGTTCTCGATAATGTAGTATTTACAGAATCATTAACGATTTTATTAAAATCACCTTTTGTTTTACCTGCGATATACTCACGAACACGGTCAAATACAATTACCGTATCATTCATAGAGTAACCAATAACAGTTAAGATTGCAGCGATAAAGTGCTGATCAATCTCCATGTGCCAAGGCATAAATTTGTAAGTTAAAGAGTAAACTCCTAATACAAAAATAACGTCGTGAGCAACTGAAACAATAGCTCCTAAAGAGTACTGCCATTTACGGAAAGAGATGATTAAGTAAACGAAGATAGCAGCCATAGAACCTAATACAGCCCAGTAAGCATTTTGCTTAACGTCTTTTGCCATACTTGGACCTACCTTAGACGCTTGGATAACTCCTAACGTTTTACCTTCAGTAGCATTTACAAACTCTTCGTAAGTAATATCACTTGAGTAGTAAGATTTCAATCCTACATATAATTTCTCGTTCACCTCTTGGTCAACTGCTGCACCTTCTTCTTCTACTTTATATTTAGTAGTAATTTTTAATTGCTCTTTATTACCAAATACTTTTGCTTCAACGTTTACACCAAACACATCACCTAAATGAGTACTAACCTCATTAGCAACAACTGGTTTGTCAAATTTAACTTGGAAAGTTCTACCTCCTACGAAGTCAGTACCTTGGTCAAATCCATTTGTAAAGAAAGAAATGAATGAAACAATTACGATGATTGCAGACAATCCGTAAGTAGCTTTCTTCATTTTCAAGAAATCAAAATGGAAGTTAGTAAACCAGTTTTTAGTTACAGAAGTAGAGAACGCTAAACTTCTACCAGCTTTCACGTCTCTATCCATAAAGATACGAGCGATGAAAATAGAAGTAAATAAAGAAGTAGCAATACCAATTAATAAAGTAGTTGCGAATCCTTTAATAGGTCCTGAACCGAAAGCAAATAAAATAACCCCAGTTAAAATATGTGTAACGTTAGCATCAACGATAGGACGCATAGCACCTTGCCAGCTATAAGCTTCTTTAATCGTATCCGCTAAGCTCATACCTTTACGCAAACATTCTTTCGCTCTTTCCGAGATAATGATGTTCGCATCCACAGCAGTACCCATTGTCAATACAATACCCGCAATACCAGGTAAAGTCAATACAGCACCTAAACTTGCTAAGATTCCGAATAAGAATAATAAGTTAGCTAATAAAGCAACGTTTGCATACCATCCAGCTCTACCATAGTAGAAAGCCATCCATGCACCAACGATGATTAAACCTGCAATAGCAGATAACATACCAGCGTCAATAGCTTGTTGACCTAATGATGGTCCTACGATTTCAGATTGAACGATATCTGCACCTGCTGGTAATTTACCTGCACGTAAGATATTCGCTAAGTCTTTTGCATCAGCAACAGTGAAGTCTCCTGAGATAGAAGATCTACCACCTGTAATTGGTCCGTTAGTAACACCTGGAGCAGAATAAACGATATTATCTAATACAATAGCAATGTTAGAATGCTCAGTATAAGCTTTAGTAGTTAATTCTTCCCAGATTTTAGCTCCTTTAGGACTCATAGTCATACCAACAACTGGACGGCTAAATTGGTCAAACTCATCTTGAGCACCAGTTATAACACTACCACTTAATGGTGGAACACCATCTCTGTTAGTTTTTAATGCGTATAGCTCAACAACGTCTGGAGATTTTCTACTTGGTTTACCCCATACGAAACGAGCGTATTTTTGATCACCTGGCAATAAGTTACGAACATCAGCTCTGTGTAAATAAGCATTTACTTTCACTGTATCTTTCGTATTGAAGTAACCTAAGATTGGGCTTCCTTCATGACCACCAGCTACAAATAAATCTAATAATGGATTAAATTCTTTGTTAGTAGCGTTACCCATTGAATCTTTAGCAACACCACCTAATAAAGCCTCAACATCAGAATCTGCTTTCGCTACCTCTTTAGTTTCAGTTTTATCTTCAGCCTTTTTCTCAGTAGTTTTCAAGTGTTCGTTAGCAGTAACGATAAAGTTTCCAATTTCGTCAACTTTATACGTTTCCCAGAACTCTAACTGAGCAGTACTTTGTAATAAATTTTTAATACGGTCAACATCTTTAGCTCCTGGTAATTCAACTAAGATACGCCCAGTATCTCCTAACATTTGAATATTAGGTTGAGTTACACCAAATTTGTCGATACGCTCTCTGAAAACGCGGTAAGCACTTTCAATAGATTCTTTAACTTTTTTATCTAAAACTGTTTTCACTTGACTATCAGTCATACCAACTGTAATCTCGCTCAAGTTTCTATTTGCGAAAATATCAGCAGAAGCTAATTTCACAGAACCTTGAGAAGCTTTGTCAAATGCAGTATAAAAAGCATCTAAATAACTTTGATTCCCTTGTCTCATTGATTCAGCATCAGCCAATGCTTTATTGAAAACAGCATTTTTTGAATTGTTTGCTAAACCTTTAAGGATATCTTTAATTGAAATTTGTAAGGTAACATTAATCCCTCCTTCTAAGTCCAAACCTTTATTGATTTGCTTAGCTCTCACTTCATTAAATGTCTGCCCTAAAAAAACCGTTTGGTTACCAATAGAATCCAAGTACTGTAATTCTTTTGTAGAATCACCCCCTGCAAAAGCTTTCGCTTTTTTCTCATAGTGGTTGGTAACAAAGGTGAATGAAAGTTGGTAAATACTTACCAATGCAAAGATAATTGCAAAAAATTTAACGAGTCCTTTGTTTTGCATTATTACTAAAAATTAATTATTTATTTTTTTTAAAACGAGCAAA
>JASLGC010000231.1 GCA_030150335.1 Flavobacterium sp. | reverse complement strand
ACAGCTGGTGTTCCAACATTTACATCAACCCCTGTTGCCTCTTTAATAATATTAATTATCTCTGTATTAGTTTCTTTCTCAGTGATGATAGTTTCAAAAACCTCTTTTACAGACTCAGTAATATCAATCACATTCTTTTCCTCACCATCCATTACGTATAACACGTGTGTATCTGAACTTTCTTCAAGAGGACCATAAAACACATTACCTCCTTTTGTATCAAAATACTCATTAACTGTATTGTTAATCGTTTCCTGAACAGTTGTATTATTGGTAACTGTGTTCACGATATCAGCAGAAATGTCTATATACTGTTTTGTACGATTTCCATCTGCATCCGGCTCACCTTCAAAAACATAGATTATCTTACCTTCTGCTCCTGCTGGAAACTCATTGTTTACAATCGTATTATTTCCTTTTTTATATTCTTCATCTTCTGCATCCCATTCCATCTTATCAATAGAAGTAACTGTCTCAACTCCTGTCAAATCAACATTTACATACTCATCTGAATTTTCAGGTTTGTACTGTAAAACTGGTTTACCACCAACTGTTACCACGCGAACTGTCCCTTCGGTTTCCTTAATAACTTCTTGGATAATTGTTTCGCTTTCCTTAATAATCGTTTCTATATTTTCTTTCACAGAAGACAATACGTCAATAGTGAATCCTGTTCCTTCAGGAATATCCTCTAACTTATTACTTTCTGTTTCAAGCCATTTTGAAATTGCCTCTTCGCCAAAATACTCATACCCTACCAGTACTGTTTCTTTTCCAGTACCATCAGACTTATCTTGTTCCTTTTTAATCTCTCTGAAGAATGTCTTAGTTTCCTCTCCTTTTACTAACTCTCCAAACGTAATTTCGTTTTTCTCATAAGAAACAACTCCTTCATTAGTTGACTTTACCAAGTAAGATAACTTATCAGTCGTTGGACTATAAACTACCATATAGCTCATATCTGGAGTTTCACCATTCTCTCCATTTTCCCCATTCTCACCATTAGTCCCTGGGATTTCAGTAATTTTCTCAATCTCTTTAGAAATCTCTGTTTTCACTTCACTAATTACTGTACTCAACTCCTTTTCTGAAGTTATACGGTCCCATTTAGTTCCTGACCAATGATAGAAACCTTCCATTAAATTATTTGCACCTGTGTGGTAAACCAACATACCAATGTTATGTGCTTTACTTCCTTCGTCTGCTTGCAAGAATGTATTATCATCTTCCAATGCTAATCGAGGAATCAATACCCCTCTATCAGTTGATGAGATGTCGAGCATAGCAGCTGCAGAAGGTACAGGCGTTCCAATTCCAACACCTATTTTGTTGTCTTGTGCAACAATACTTAAGCTAGAAAATAGCATTACTACGGGAATAATTTTTTTTATCATAACCAACTTGTTTCAATTAGTTTTTAATTTTATTAACTGGAACAAAGTTATATTTAATTAAATTATTCTGACAAATAACGTAATTTTTATAAAAAATCATATTTTTTAAGCTAAAAAACATATTAATTATTTATAAAAACACAATAATTAATTAATAATACATAATCATAAATAAACCCGAATATCATTAAAAAAGAAAAATTATCTCATAAAATTCACCCCGCATGACTTAATATTCAATCACTAAAATAATAAAGGCCGTTTATCGCTAATTGAGATTATTTTCAATTAGTGAATGAAATAGAAAATTCTCATTTCAAAAACATCCACTTTAGACTATTTTTTTAAATTTTTTTTCTCAAAAAGCTCTAATTCGTGTGTTTTTAATAATTAGAAAAACAAAAAAAGGGCAGTAAAACAACATTGTTTTACTACCCTTTTTTTAATTTATCTCAACAATAGAAATCTCTATAACGCCTTATCTCAACAATATAGATTCTAAAAATGTCTTTTACCTACCAATGAATTACGCTTTCTGACGGTCATAGCGCTCTTTAATAACCTTCGCGCTTTCTCCCATAACCAAAAAACCACCAGCAAGCATTATAATGTCTTTCAACACCAAACGGCCCGCTCCTGATAAATATGGAAAACCAAATTGAGGTGTTGGAAAATCTCCTCCTAAATTAGGAACATACACTTCTGGCGTTGTAATCAAGAAAGACAACGTTACAATCGACATTCCTACTGTTAAGAAACCTCCTAATAATCCTACTTTTGGAAACCATATTCCCAACAAAACTAAGGTACCTATTGAAATAATCATTGCCCCTAATCCGTAAGAAAATACATACGTACCATTTTCTTTATGCCAATCCACATTTGCTTGCACTGTCTTTCCCTCTGGATTTTTGTGCAATGTATATGATGCCACTTCTTTTCCATCTGCATTTATCTCCATCTGACCACTATTGTGATAAAAGAAACTCATAAATGGGCTATTGGTTACAAATGGCACAATTCCATCTGCTTCATATTGAAACGCCTTTAATCCACCAATCCACACCATCACTATAAAAATAGCAATGCGCATCATATTAATAAATTGGCTTTGTAATTTAACGAGTTGTTCTACTATATTTTTCATCTTTATTATTTTCTAACAAAGGTAGATAGCCTACAACCCTAATAAAATGGACAAAAAAGGAATACTAATGGACTATTGTGCTACTTGAGAAATCCCCACTTGCTCACGATAGTGCTTAGGTGAACTCCCCACTGCTTTTTTGAAATAGCGACTGAAGTAATACTCATCCTCAAAGTGAAGTTGAGTTGCTATTTCTTTAATCGGCTTAGTTGTTAAGTGCAACAACTTCTTAGCCTCTAAAATAACGCGTTCTTGTATCATCACAGACGGACTCTTTCCATACTGTTTTTTTACTTTTTTGCTAAGTGAATTAACGGAAATACCCATTCGCTCAGCATAAAAAGAGACCTCACGCTGTTGTATATAATGTTGTTCTAACTCGTTTTGAAACGATAAATCTTCTAATGCAATTAACTCCTCCTCAT
>JASLGC010000177.1 GCA_030150335.1 Flavobacterium sp. | reverse complement strand
TATTTGCAAGCTACCTCAACTATGCTGTTTACAACAGTTGAATTCCGTTTAAATAAGCTAATTGAAATATCTTGTCGTTCGGCGAATTACTCTCGATGAACCCTTTGTATTTAGAGGAACTCATCTCTTTGTAAATTCGCTTGGCTTGCGAAGATAGTCCTTCTCTCTTTATGTAATTGTTAAAGGCTTGTTGTACTTCATTTTTGGTGGCAAAGCAACTCATAAAGTCGATTGGAAAAACGAAGTATTCTGCCGACATATACTCGTTTAAACGCCAACCATTGTTCATAATATGGTTCACCACATCCTGTGTATCTTCAAAAAGTGCAAAGATAGGATTGACATATTCTTCTAAAAAAGCAATGATGGTTTGGGCAAATTCCTCTTGTTTTTTGTCCTTAATCTCCCAAGTAAACAACTTAGGTTGTACTGGGATAATATCCGTTAAATAGGCAATAAACACCGTGGGAGTCGCAATATCCCTGCTGTGGTATTTCTGGAAACGCCACTCGCGTAATTGCTCTGAAAGGATGACAATAGTACACGAAAGTGTGATGTATTCCTTAGGGTCGCTTTCGATAGGTTGAAACCTAATTTGATATTCGAAAACCCCTGATGCGGAGTTTCCTTTGAGTACTTGCCCTTTTTGTGTAGCAACATACCCCTTCGCAAGATAGGGCTCTCCTATTTTGTGTATTGTCTGAATAAAAGCTTGTTTTCCTGCCATTTGGTACCAAGTAAAATAGTTCTTTTTAATCCGTTATTGACTCGTGATTCACGTGTTTATTGTCAATGAACTAAGTAGGAATCCCCTACTCGCTTACTACGTCTATTTGTTCGTCGTCTTCTTTCGATTCTTCAAGACCGACCTTAAATAGTATATTTTCTAACTTTCTGTAATTACTTATAAAGTAACTAAGAATAAGCACCCCGATAAACGCGCATATCTCTTTGGCAATGCCTAATTGAATTATTGTATCGTATTCATATAAAGCACTTCGCTTATCTAAAAAAGCGCGAATAAAATTAGCGATGATAAGTGTGCACCATCCTAATAACAACCAGTTCGAATCTATAAGTTTAATATCCTTGACTTGTTTTCTTTTCAACAGAAAAAAAGTGCTGTAATTTAATTTATCTATCCAACGGAAAGGCATAATAATGTTGTAAATCGGAATTATCCAACCAACTATCAGCTTCAACTTTGGGGCATCTATGCGAGTGTCTGCTTGCTGTAAATTGTCGTAAGCTCGGTAAAGCCAAAACACAAAAACAACAAATAGAAACATACCTGTAAGGGCTGATATTCCAACTACGATGTTGTTGATTTCCTCTAAACGCAATAAGTCTCGATTGACAAACTGTACGCCTGCATCTAATTGTTTAAGTACCCAAAACTGCATTACATAGCAATTAAGTGCTGCGAATGTAGTGATGATTTGTACTAATATAGCGTATTGCAATACCTTACCTCTGATTGCATTTGATGATAGCATATCTGTTTTGTATTATCTCCAAAGTTCTAAACTCTGAATCTTGATTTCTTTAATTCTATTTCCTTCTTTTTTCCCTATTGGCTCATCGCAAACTACCCAATACATCAGCCTTCTCTTGCTGTTTGGATTAGTGTAAATACAACTCAATAAAGGCGACTCCGGATTGTTTCCCTTGCCGTTTTTATACGTCATTGGCGTTGTACAATAAGGCATTAATTCCTCCACCGTAGCGTTATACAAATAAGTAGGGTCTGTAAAAGCTACTTGTCCGCTTTTGTTCTTGGTATATGAACTGCTAATCAAGAACTGCATCGTGTAGAACAACTTGTCTTTTTGTTTTAACTTCTCAACTGAAAAACGAGGCTCATCTGCCTGGCGATACGGAATGTAATACAGCGTATCTCCAACAAAATTGTCGTAAATACTATAGTCCATTGGTGCTTCTTGCATCTCTTTCGGTGCAATAGCCAATGTTTTTAAGATTCCTCTTATTTGTGCATTATCCACTTGCTCTGCTGTGGCAAGCTCCATTAGTTTTCCTATTTTCTGACTAAATGTTTGCTCTTGTGCATGGCTACTGATAAAACAGAAAAATGCACAAAACGCCAAGACTACCTTCTTCATAATCGCGTCTTTGATATTACTAAATTAATACAATTGTGTTTTTTAACAATGCAGATTATTAATTATCTGATTGCAAATTTTTTAATAGGTAAACTTCTCGATATAAGCTTGTCGTTGTTGTTTACTGATTTTCAGTCCTTTTTCTATGTAATTATCCATTGAACCGTATTGTTTGTCAATCTCGTCAAACATCGCTTGAATAAACTCTGGCTTAATCCATGAGAAGTTTTCAATCACTTCATAGTTAATTTTATGGAAGAATACCTTGCCAAACTTAGCCAACTTCATGCGTTTTGCAACATCATCTTCTCTGTAATTGTTAGATAACAGATACTCGTTGATAATCACATCTCTGTCCACATTTAAGATGCTCAACAGTATAGCTCCGACCATTCCTGTTCTATCTTTCCCTGCCGAGCAGTGGAACAATGTAGATTCGTTATTCTCAAGAATCGTGTGTAGTATTTCGCGTACTTTCGCTATATCATGCGTTACATATAAACCGTAAAACTCCTGAACTAACTCGTTTGACACTTCTGGTGATATGCGTCCTTTAATCACGTCTTTACGCGTTTTGCTGAACATATCTTCTGAATCGTCATACGCCTGATAGTTGTGATACGTTAACCCAACTGGAATATTATCTGGCTTCTTGTTTATTTCTCGGTCTGTACGCAAGTCAATGACAGTAGAAATACCAAGGTTTTCAAACTTTTGGAAGTCTTTCTTTTTAAGCTTATTTAGGTGTCCACTTCTGTATATTTTTCCCCACTGAATAGTGCGGTTGTCTTTGGTTGTAATCCCCCCAATATCCCTAAAGTTGACAACCTTTTTTAATTCAATATGTCGGCTTGCTACTACCAATGTATCGTTTTGATGAACAACCGTGTAAATATTTCGTTGTGTATCGGGGAAACGAAAAGGAATATCATTGTGAACATCAACAGTTAAATCGCCTAAAAGTATTTGGTCACCTGCATTGAAATGACCTATATAGCCTTTCTTTTCTTCTACTACCTTAGGAATTGAATTATCTAAAGTTGAGTATTGAATAGGTTGATATGTCGTTTTATAAGAACATCCTTGCAAAGCGAGAAATGCCCCTGCTATCATCAAATATTTTTTATCAATCATAATCGAGTGGTTTACTTCAAAATTACTGATATTAATCGGAAAAGCCCCGGTATATGGCTATCTATTAGAGAATTCTAATGTAAATAGTGTACAAAAAAAGCGAGATTACAGAGTAACTCGCTTGTGATTATAGTTAAATAACTGATTATTTTTTCAATGAATTAATAAGATTTAGATTGTCAATTACAAAGCATACCTCATCCATACGTTTGGCTCTACATAGGTTCCCTTGTTCAACGCCATATCTATCTTAATAGGATTCAGTGCCATTGGCAAGATATACTCTCCAGACGTCTGAAACGTAAGGTTTGTCCACGATTCCCATTCTAAGATAGTTCCCTCTACATACATCGCTTTATTACACACTTTTACAATTGTAGCTCCATTTCGCACGTGACTGCGAATCCATGCGTCATAAGGCAAGCCTCTATTGTTTATCCATTGCATATAGCTATCCATTTGTTGTAAAGGATATTTGTGCTTTAATGTTGGTCTGATAGGTAAAATAAAGTCTGCAAAGTTATTCTCTAAAGCAATACCCTTCATGTAGTCAATCAGGTGTTTGCTCAGTCCTTTGCCTTGATATGCTTGGTCAACACTAAGCTGAAGCGCACAAAGCGTATTGGGTTTCAACTCTCTTTCGTAGTCCGAGAAAGCTTTTTCAATAGCCCAATCCCACCCTTCGTCAGGTAGATTCTCTTTTTCTTTTGGGGTTAAATGCAAAGGAACACAATTACCACTTCCGATAACGCGGTTGTCTTCCATCAAAAAGAATTGATACATAGGGAATACCTTATAGAGATAATCCCAATATTTTAAATTGTAACGGTCTTGCAGTATATATTGTGGCCAAACACTTTGTTGGTAAACTTGCTCTACTAAATTATTATAGGCTGGGGAATTAGTTTCTAATGACCTAAAGAAAGTAAGCTGACTATTTTCCATATTATTTTCAGTACGTATTGCGATGTTATTTTTGACGTATTAAATATAATGCTATTAAATTGAATAAAATCAATTAATTAGAGAATTAAATACTTTTATAAATCTATAGGCAGATACTACTTTTGTGGCTTATAATCATCCCTCTTTCCTGTTATTAGTTATTTTTATCATTAAAAAATTTTGAATAGATAAATTCTATAACTATATTACATTTTAATATTACAACTTCTGTCTATCAACAAATTACCTCCTTATATTTGTGTTAGAAAAAAAACAAAAAGAAACTAATTATGGAAAACAAAAAATTAACAACAGCTTCTGGAAGACCTTACACTGACCATGAAAACTCATTAACTGCTGGAGCAAGAGGACCAGTATTGTTAGAAGATTATATCTTACATGAAAAATTAGCTCACTTTAATAGAGAGCGTATTCCAGAGCGTATTGTACACGCTAAAGGTGCTGGGGCATTTGGTACGTTTACAGTTACAAATGACATTACAAAATATACAAAAGCTAAAGTATTTAGCGAAGTTGGAAAGAAAACAGACTTATTTGTTCGTTTCTCTACAGTAGGTGGAGAGAAAGGTTCTGCTGACTCTGAGCGTGACCCTCGTGGTTTTGCTGTTAAATTCTATACAGAAGACGGTAACTGGGATTTAGTTGGAAACAACACGCCTGTATTCTTTATTAAAGATGCTAAAAAATTCCCTGACTTCATCCACACACAAAAAAGACACCCACATACTCACTTAAAGTCTGCTACAATGGTATGGGACTTCTGGTCGCTTAACCCTGAAAGCTTACACCAAGTGCTTATCTTGATGTCTGATAGAGGTACTCCGTTTGGATACAGACACATGAATGGATACGGAAGTCATACGTATTCTATGATTAACAAAGACAACGAGATTGTTTATGTAAAATTCCACTTCAAAACAGCACAAGGTATTAAAAACTTGACTGGACCTGAGGCTGACCAAATGAGAGCTACGGATATGGACTATGCTCAACGCGATTTACTACAAAACATTGAAAGCGGTAACTTCCCTAAATGGAACTTGAAAATTCAGGTGATGACAGTGGAGGAAGCGAATAATGCTAAGGTTAATCCGTTTGACGTTACTAAAGTATGGCCTCACAAAGACTTCCCTCTTATTGATGTTGGGGTTATGGAGTTAAACAAAATGCCTGATAACTACTTCCAAGATGTAGAACAAGCTGCTTTTGCTCCTGCTCACATTGTAGATGGTATTGGATTTTCTCCTGATAAAATGCTTCAAGGGCGTATCTTGTCTTATCCTGATGCACAACGTTATAGATTAGGTGCTAACTATGAGCAGATTCCTGTAAACCGTTGTCCGTTTGCAACAAATAATTACCAAAGAGATGGGTATATGCGTGTAGATGGTAATGGAGGAAGCGAACCTAACTATTTCCCTAATAGCTTTGATAACATTGAGGTTGACCAAAGTTATGCTGAACCTGCAAGAGAATTGCAAAGTACTATGGCAGACCGTTTTGATAGAAATGCAGAAGGTGAAAATGACCACTTCTCTCAACCAGGTAACTTGTTCCGTATTATGACTCCTGAGGAGAAACAAAATACTATCAACAATATCGTTGCTGCAATGGGTGGTGTAGATGGGCCTAAACGCGATGAAATCATCGGACGTCAGTTATGCCACTGGTTTAGAGCAGATATGGAATTGGGAATGGCTATTGCAAAGGGATTGAACTTTGACGTTAGCAAACACATGAATGCATAATATTTTTCTAAGTTAGTTTTACTTATACAAAAGAATAAGGGTACTTTACACAATGTAGAGTACCCTTATTTATTTTTAACAACTTACTGTTTCGTAGTCAATACTAATTTGTTTTTACAGTAAACAATAGGGTTGTTCCCTCTCCTATTTTACTTGTGATTACTAATTTACTATTTAAAACTTTTAAACGGTCTTCAATATTCCTTAGTCCTATTCCTCTTTTTGCTGTTTTTACATTGAAGCCCTTTCCGTTGTCTTCCACACTTATTTCTGTAAGTGTACTTGTTCTGTAAGTAAATGAAACATAACAATTCTTAGCTTTTGAATACTTCTGTACGTTTTGCAATGCTTCTTGTACAACGCGATAAATATTAATCTTATAACGATGCGAAAAGTCTTCTAACTTAATTCGAGGGTCTATAAATACATCAAACTTAGTCTTAGCATTTCGGTTTTGCATCAAAACCAACTCAATGATTAACTGCTTGAAATTACTAACAAACAATTTCTCCTCATTAGACAAAGCATGTGAACTATCTCTGATAAAGCGTTCTACATCTTGAACTTCTTTTACTAAGAGTTCTCTTGTATTGCCAATGTTGTCTTTCTCTAATTGCATTAGTGAAAAACGCGTAATAAACAGCTTATTTAGTACTCCATCGTGTAACTCTTGTGCTATCCTCTTCCTTTCCATCTCCTGAATATTGGCTATCTTATTCTGCACGTTAATGATGGAATCGTAGTACTTTTCTGTATCCTTTTGAAACATATTAATCAAAGCTATTTCTTTGGCTTTGTGTTTTATAAAGAAGATGACCAAAAGAATTAAAATAATTGAAATGAAAACAACAGATACAAAAACTATTGTATCTTTTTGATTCTTTAGTTTGTAATTCGCGCTCATCAGTTCATCTGCCTCATATTTTAAACGCGCAAATCTATTTCTAACAATATTCGTTCTCTTGTTTATTGACTCATTCAGTTCAATATATCGCTTGAAATTAGCCTTTGAATTTTCTGTATCGTATTGCAATATCACAGTTAAGGCTTCTTTCTGCATCTGATAATCCTTGACTTTTTCTGCTTTATTGATTATATCTCTAAGTATCCCAGTCGCGGTGTAAGATTCCCCTATCTCAAAATAATATTGTCCTAATAGTATTTCTGTAAAGTTTCTACTGCGAATATTATCCTTTTCTGTATCTACTCTAAACGATTCCATGATGTATTTGAAAGCTAAATCGTGCTCTCCTTTAGCCAATTTTACAGCCGCAAGGTTATGTGTCAACTTTGAATACAATAGATAGTCTTTGTATTTGACAACCTTTAAATATTTCTC
>JASLGC010000119.1 GCA_030150335.1 Flavobacterium sp. | reverse complement strand
AAACAATCCATTTAAAGATTTGAAAATTTATCATATTCCTACTCGCAAGGATAAGTAATTCAAAGTAATACCTGTGTTTAGGTAATTCAGTTTTTATGATAAAGTCTAAAAGAACATTACAAATAATAAAATTATTGTTTTAGGTAAGAGGCTTTTTTCTGAGGTACAATTTGTGTGATTTACGAATAGAAGCCAAGGTTAGACCCCATTGAATATAAGAGGGGATTTTAGCAAAACATTGAGATAAGCAATGTATAGGCGGAAGGAAAAAATATAGACATAAAAAAAATCTTGTAAACGGCTCGTCTCACAGTAAGCCATCTACAAGATTTTATAAAGCATTGCTTTAGATTCCAAGATGATTTTCATATTCATCTTCTGTTTTATCCTCTGCATAAAATATTGAATTTGCAGGAGATATTGCCTCGCAAGACGGACATACATAAGCGTCTATAGAAGGATCGTAAAAGTTGTTTTCGTGATTATTTTCACAAAAATCATTTTCTGTAAAAAGAGAGTAATTTGTCATAGCTGTGAGCTTATTAATTTTGATTACAAAATACTATAAATAACATAGTTATACAATATTATTTTGATATTTTTTTGTTAATACTTCTGCTATTATAGAAATGCTTTTGATTTTGAACCGATAATCATTAATTCTTAGTGGGAAATTATTTAGAGTGCAAAAAATAGATATAAAATTGAATTATATTCTCAATTTATAAAACTCCTTTTTAATCTGAGTAATAAACCTTATTTTTGGCTTGTCTGCTAACATACCTTGCTAAAGGTTGTAGTAGTCTAATAATCATTAAATTCAATATATTTTACTTTATGTCAGACGATAAAAAGGTAATTTTTTCGATGTCAAAGGTGAGTAAAACTTACTCATCGACAAATAAAACAGTTTTAAAAGATATTTATTTAAGCTTTTTCTATGGGGCTAAAATCGGTATTCTTGGTCTAAACGGTTCAGGTAAGTCTTCTTTGTTAAAAATTATTGCAGGGGTAGACAAAAACTATCAAGGTGATGTTGTATTCGCTCCAGGTTACACTGTTGGGTATTTAGAACAAGAACCACAGTTAGATGAAACTAAGACGGTAATTGAAATCGTGAGAGAAGGTGCAGCTGAGACTGTGGCTATTCTTGATGAGTTCAATCAGATAAACGATATGTTTGGTTTACCAGAAGTTTACGAAGATGCAGATAAGATGCAGAAACTTATGGATCGCCAAGCTGAGTTGCAAGATAAAATTGACGCAGCAGGTGGATGGGAACTTGATACTAAGTTAGCTATCGCTATGGACGCTTTGCGTACTCCAGAAGGAGATACACCAATTAGCGTGTTATCAGGAGGAGAGCGCAGACGTGTTGCATTATGTCGTTTATTATTACAAAACCCAGATGTATTGTTGCTTGATGAGCCTACTAACCACTTAGATGCTGAGTCTGTACACTGGTTAGAACAACATTTACAACAATATCAAGGTACTGTAATTGCAGTAACCCACGACCGTTATTTCTTGGATAACGTAGCTGGATGGATTCTTGAGTTGGATAGAGGAGAAGGTATTCCATGGAAAGGGAACTATTCTTCTTGGTTAGATCAAAAATCTAAACGTTTAGCATTAGAAGAAAAAGTAGCTTCTAAGCGTCGTAAAAACCTTGAGCGTGAGTTAGATTGGGTACGCCAAGGTGCAAAAGGTCGTCAAACTAAGCAAAAAGCAAGGTTACAGAACTACGACAAACTTTTAAATGAAGATCAAAAACAATTAGAAGAGAAATTAGAGATTTACATCCCTAATGGTCCTCGTTTAGGAACAAACGTAATTGAAGCGAAGAGTGTTGCTAAAGCATTTGGAGATAAATTATTATATGAAGACTTGAACTTTACTTTACCACAAGCTGGTATTGTTGGTATTATTGGACCTAACGGTGCTGGTAAATCTACTATTTTCCGTATGATTATGGGAGAGCAAACACCAGATGGTGGTTCTTTTGACATTGGAGAAACAGTTAAGATTGCTTATGTTGACCAGTCACATAGTAATATTGATCCAGAGAAATCTATTTGGGAAAACTTCTGTGATGGTCAAGAGTTGATTATGATGGGAGGGCGCCAAGTGAATTCACGTGCTTATTTAAGCCGTTTTAACTTTGGTGGTTCAGATCAAAATAAAAAGGTAGCTACATTATCAGGAGGAGAAAGAAACCGTCTTCACTTAGCAATGACGTTAAAAGAAGAAGGTAACGTACTTTTACTGGATGAGCCTACGAATGACTTAGACGTAAATACACTACGTGCTTTAGAAGAAGGTTTGGATAACTTTGCAGGATGTGCAGTAGTTATTTCCCACGACCGTTGGTTTTTAGACCGTATCTGTACGCATATCTTAGCATTTGAAGGAGATTCTCAAGTTTACTTCTTTGAAGGATCGTTCTCAGAATACGAAGAAAACCGTAAGAAACGATTAGGAGATGTTGCTCCAACTCGATTGAAATACAAGAAATTAGTTCGCTAATTAATAGAAAAGCATAATTATAAATTTAATTATGCTTTTTTTATTTTATAATATCCCCAATTAAATTAATAAATGAGAATAGAAACATTAGAAATTAACGCGCAATCACCTGAAGGATTACCTGCAATTTTCTCTCCTACTTTGGTTAGATTTAAGGATAATTCAAACTATTTAATCGATTGCGGATTTACTTATAATTACCCAGAGTTCAAACAAGAATTAAGCAAGTATGGTGTGTCTATTGCTGATTTGGCCGGAATAATTATCTCACATGATGATATAGACCACTTAGAAGGTTTACATTGTTTTAAAGAGGAGAATAGCGCTATTAAAGTAATTAGTAGTGATGTGGAAGCTGATTCTGTAGCTGGTTTGGTGGAAGCTGAGCGATTAACGCAAGTGGAGGGAAGTCTTAATTTTATTCCACAAGAAATGAAGCCAATGATGGAGGGCTTTGTCAAAGAGCTAAAGGCAATTAAACGCTTTCCTGTAGATCGTACGGTAAGAGATAATGAGGTGTTTAATGATACGTTAGTTATTATAGCAACTCCAGGGCATACCAAAGGACATATCTCATTCTTTGATACAGAGAGTAAAACTCTAATTGCAGCTGATGCGATTGTGGTAGAAGATGGAGAGTTTAATATTGCAAATCCTCAGTTTACTTTAGATATGGATGCTGCTCTGACTTCGGTAAAGCGTATTAAAGCATTAGAACCTCAACGTATTATTTGTTATCACGGAGGAGTGGTAGAAGAGGGGATTCAAGAGAAATTACAAAGACTTTTAGAGCGCTACACAAAATAGGTTGTGTAATAGATACTACTTTAGAATAAGAAGGATGACTGAATAGGTCATCCTTTTTTTATGTGTTTTTTGTAGTTCATTGAAATTGGAAAATTAAGGGCGATTAGTTGTGTTATAATGAGCTTAATTGCAATGGTTGTATAGTCAATGTAAATTTTATGTACAGTGAATGTATATATCTACATAGGTCTTATACATTTACTATACATACAGTATACAAAGAGTATACATAGAGTCTGTGTGTGATTCATATAATTTTTTGGATGTATTGCAATCAGAAAAAGGGTGATATCGCATTTTTTGAAGAAGTATATGAATAGAATATGGAAGTGTATGGCGCAAAAAAAAGGACTATCATTCGATGGTCCTTTTAGATATGATTATTCAGTTTGTTTAAATAAAACTGATAAATAAGTTTAAGATAACAGCGTTTAAGATGTCGATAAAGAATGCTCCAACCATTGGAATGATTAAGAAAGCTTTATACGATGGTCCAAAACGGTTTGTAACAGCTTGGATGTTTGCTACTGCTGTAGAAGTTGCTCCAAGTCCGAAACCACAATGTCCTGCACTTAGGATAATCGCATCATAGTCTTTCCCCATAACTCTGTAAGTTATATTTGCTGCGAATAACCACATTAAGATTACTTGAACAATTAAGATTACTAACACAGGTAAAGCTAAATCAACAATTAACCATAATTTCAATGACATTAACGCACAAGCTAAGAAAATTGATAGACCAACGTTTCCTAAAATATCTACTGGTTCATTGTTTATTTTTACTTTTAAAGCGTTGCTAAGAACGTTTCTAATAATAACACCTACAAATAGACACCAAACAAACGTAGGTAGCTTAAATGAGTACTGAGCATTCCAATTAGCTAATATTTGTCCCAATACTAAACATACAGATAACATAGTTACAGTAATCATGATTGATTTGTATGTTACTTTTTCAGCAGGGAAAGCCTCATCAGACATTTCATGTGTTTGCTCTCTAAATTCGATTTCTTCAGGGCTTAGCTCTTCATACTTTTTCTTTTTTAACAAGCGGTGAGCTAATGGACCTCCAATTGTTCCTCCGAAAATTAGTCCAAAAGTAGCACAAGCCAATCCAATTTCTTTTGCTCCAAGTAGTGGATTTCCACTTGCCATGAAGTCATTTGCCCAAGCACCTGCTGTTCCGTGACCACCTGTTAATGTAATTGAGCCTGCAATCAATCCAAATCTAAGGTCAATATTCATCAGTTTTGCCATTAATACTCCCAGGGAGTTTTGGCAAAGGATAAAAAGAGCAGCGATAACTAAAAAGATAACTAATGCTTTTCCTCCTTTAATCAACTTTGCAAAATCTGCATTCAAACCAATAGATGAGAAGAATATATACATCATACTATTTTGCAGACCTTCGTGAAAGGTAAACTCAGTTTCTAAAAAACCGTAAGCTCCCCAGCAGAGCAAAGCGACAAGGAATCCCCCAACAACGGGTTCTGGAATATTATATTTTTTAAAGAAATTAATTTTTTGAACCAAAAAACGTCCCAATAGTAGCACAAGACACGCTAACATCAACGTTTCATATATTCCAAATTCCATATAACGATAAGTTTTTTTGTGAATAAATTAGTGAGGAAAATAAATTCTCTGAATGGCAAATATAACTAAACAAGATTGTAAAATCATATAAAATGGTGTATAATTACCATAAAACTAAAAAATTAGTATTTATTTTCAAGTTCTTTTGTTAAAAAGAATCTCAGACCTTAGAATACATATATTATACCAAATTGAAAGAAATATAAAAATCTTTTTTT
>JASLGC010000114.1 GCA_030150335.1 Flavobacterium sp. | reverse complement strand
ATCAACAATAGGGAAGTATGCATTACAATTTAATGGAACACATTTCTTGTTAGTTAATACGCTAACAGCTTGTTTGGCAGAAGATGCTTGTGGTATAACACCTGAGCAATTGCCTACTGATAAGAGTGAGTGTAGCCCTGGTTCAGGTTGTTGTTAGATTTGAAAAAAGATGAAAGTACAAATGAAATTTCTGGACAGATATCTAACGCTATGGATATTTGTAGCAATGGGAATAGGTGTGTTATTGGGTAATTTATTTCCCGGTATATCTACTGCTATGGACAGATTGTCTATCGGTACTACAAATATTCCCTTAGCAATAGGATTGATTATAATGATGTATCCTCCTTTAGCCAAAGTAAATTACAACTTATTGCCATTGGCATTTAAAGACAAAAAAGTACTGAGTCTATCTCTCTTCCTTAATTGGATAGTAGGTCCTATATTAATGTTCGTTTTAGCGATAGTTTTTTTAAGAAATGAGCCAGACTACATGATAGGCTTAATCTTGATAGGTTTGGCAAGGTGTATAGCAATGGTTATTGTATGGAATGATTTAGCAAAAGGAAATAGAGAATATGCTGCTTTATTGATAGCGCTTAATAGTGTTTTTCAAATATTGTTTTATAGTTTATTTGTATGGCTATTTATCAATGTATTGCCATCTTATTTTGGTTTAGCTGATTATTCCGTTGCTATAGAAATGAGTGAAGTAGTAAAGAGCGTTGCTATTTATTTGGGAATTCCTTTTTTAGCAGGGTATTTAAGTCATCGTTATTTAATAAAAATAAAAGGTGAGAATTGGTATAATCGCAAGTTTGTACCATTCATTTCACCATTTACTCTATATGCGTTGCTGTTTACCATAGTGGTAATGTTTAGTTTAAAAGGAGAGCAAATCGTTCACTTGCCCATGCAAGTGGTAAAAGTTGCTATTCCGTTGATAATCTATTTTGTACTGATGTTTTTTGTTAGTTTTTTCATTAACAAATCAATGAAGGTGCCGTATGACCAGAATGCAGCTATTTCATTTACAGCAACAGGAAACAACTTTGAGTTGGCAATAGCTGTGTCTATTGCAGTTTTTGGAATTCATTCTCCTCAAGCGTTTGTGGGTGTGATAGGACCATTGATAGAGGTGCCTGTTTTGATTCTATTGGTTCGAGCAAGTCTATGGTTAAAACAAAAATATCATTAGAGTACTAATCTGTAGTATTTGAGATGAATTGTTGTCTATTTTTTAAAACAATAGACGTGATTTTAGCATCTCATTCATATCAATTTTTATTGAACTATAAATTGACTCTTTGTATAGTCTATGTATAGTCTATGTATAGCCAATGTATAAAAACTATGTAAAGTTATAGAAGGATTGCACAAAGAATATAGATACACTATACAAGCATCAAAAATATCACCCTAATAATCATCCTAATACTTGCGTTATCTATTGTAAGAAATTATTCTATAATATACATTTGTGAAAAATCATTAGTATGAAGAAAATCGTTGCAACATTAATTGTTTGTTTGGGAATGCTTGCTTGTAAGCAGGGCGAAAAGCAAGAAACAGAAGGTGTAAGTGAAGTAAAAACGGAGGTTAGTAGTAATCAAAGTGAGGCTATTCAAAGACTTACTTCTGAGTTAATGATTCCCTTAGAAGTAGTAGAAGAAGGAAGTACAATTGCTACAGAGCGATATGGGCTTGACTTTTCGGGAAACTGTTATGCATGTGATGTTGCAAATTTGTTGATAGATGGAGAGATGATTACCCTAATGAATGCTTGTGATTTAGAAAATCAGTTGTCGTTTAAAGTGACTGGTATTGAAGAAAAAGGCAAAACGATTACAGTAAAAACACCTGTCAATGAATTCATATTTGAACAAGTTGATGAGGTGCCTGTATATAAAGTAACGGTTACGGGGCAGACAATTGACAAGGAGTTCTTTAGAATAGGAGCATTTTATACAACTCATGGCAAGCTGAAAACGTTTAGTATTCACGATTGTGGTGAGTTCGACGGATAATAATATTGAAAAGCTGAGACGTTTGTTTCGGCTTTTTTTAATTTCAGAAGTTTCTGTATTTGAATGATATTATGGAGGAAAAAGAAGTTTACAAAGGAGAGTATTTACATAAGGAGAAAAAATATACCTATTGATGTGACTTAAAGCTTGTAGGTTCATCTTTAGATAATTATGAATGTAATCATACTGTTGCGAAGTTCCAAGAAAAGGTGTTTTGTAATTATGGGAGAGTTTTGATATGGATGAGTGAGTAAAAGAGGATATTGCGATTTAGGAATATTACCGAATGCAGAAGAGTGCTTTGAATAGTATAAAAGGAGTCGTTTTTGAGGCAAAGGCAATTTTATAAGTTTACTTTTTTTGGTTTAATTGTATCTTATAAAAAGGTAAATTATGGAAGAAGAAATACTTGTTGTTATTTTAATATTAGGAGGTTTTTTTGTTTTATGGATTTTGTATGGGATATATAGAAACACAATAGGTTCGCCTTATAAAAAGTTGAAAAAGAAACAAGATAAATCAAGTAGTAAGCAATTAGTTTGTAAGTTGAAATCTACAGAAAGAGGTGCTGTTATTGCAAGTTTAGATGATGTAATAATTAAACAGCATAGGTATCGATATGAAACACTTAACGATGATAATTCATTTCAGAATGTTGCCTTTTTTAAAAATAAAGAAGCAATAAATGGAGATAATTATTTTGATGTTACCAGTAAGTATGGAAGTGTTACGGCGTATGATTTAAAACAAAATCGCATTAATTATATTGAGAGTTTAGAGTTGTATGAAGTTCATATTCCAATTGTTTATAAAAATGAAAAATTAGTAGCTGTTGCTGTTTTACAAATGGATAAAGATGCAATAGCAATTCATTTAGCTTTAGAAAAAGAAGTTAATATCTTGGTTGTTCGAAAAGTATATGAAGCAGAAGATAAAATGCTTATTTATGAGAGAATTGTATATGAATGTGAGTTTTCATTTGCGTTTTTACGAAATGATGAGAAGTATAACAGCATTTATTTTAGTACATATATTTTACCTGCAGAGATAGATGAATCTTTTTAATAGATAAGCTATTTAAAGAAAAGCCTCGATTGTAAATGTTTACAGTCGAGGTTTTTCTTTTAGCAATTGTTCTCCCCAAGCGTTTAAGCTCCAAAGTACATCTACTAACTTTTCTCCCAAGGGTGTTAATGAATATTCTACGCGAGGTGGAAGTTCATTAAAACTTGTTTTTAGTAATATGCCGTCTTGCTCTAACTCTTTTAATTGCTGATTTAAAACACGACGGTCAACTTTTATTATGTCTCTTAGCATTTCACTCGGTCGCTTGTGTCCCTTGTTTATTTGCCATACAATTGGAATTTTCCATTTTCCACTGATTGCGTTGACAGCAAATTCAAGTGGGCATATTTTTTCTTCTATCGTTCGTTCCTTGCTATTCATAAAAGTGACTTTTTTATCCCTATGGGGCAAATATATGCGGTATTGTATAGACAATTGTTCTTTTTAATCTTTGTAAAAATAAGGTATTTATAATGAAAGAAGTTAAGCAAGCATTGGAAGAAATTAAGAGAGTAATGACAGAACAGTTGCCTGTTGAGGTTTTAGAG
>JASLGC010000103.1 GCA_030150335.1 Flavobacterium sp. | reverse complement strand
TATTTGGTTCCATTTCAAACTCACACAGCGTACTATCTTTTGCTACTAAAATCTGTTTAGGTTCATAGTAGTTTGTATCGCTATGCACACCACCTTCTAAGATATACATGGCTGCCTCTCCAAAAAGTCCTGCGCCAATATTCACTTTCGCGCGGTCTTTACTCTTGATTTCAATGAAGTAAAGCGGACTATATACAGGCACTGCCGATTTACGACCTAATGCCTCACCAGCAATTAGTTTATACGACACACCATCCTCTTGCCAGCTTGGCAACTTATCAGCTTCAATATGCACAAAAGAGGGTTCCATTTGTTCCAACTCCTTTGGCAATGCAATCCATATTTGCAACCCGTGTAATATCGTATCTGGTTTATTAATTCTAATATCTTCAGGCATGCGCTCTGAGTGCACCACACCCTTTCCTGCTGTCATCCAATTCACCGCACCTGGTGTAATGCGTTCTACACTACCAATGCTGTCACGGTGCATTATCTCACCTTCAAACAAATAAGTCAAGGTGGATAAACCAATATGTGGATGTGGGTCAACGTCTAAATTATCATGTTCTGCCACACCAATTGGTCCCATGTGGTCTATAAAAGCAAATGGCCCCACCGTTCTCTTTTGTCTAAACGGCAACAACCTCCCCACGAGAAAGTTTCCAATACTCGCCGCTCGTTCTTCTATAACTAAACTTATATTTGACATCGCTATTTGTTTTTTAAAATTGATTATTCTTCATTTCCCAAGTGTAAAGTTAATCAACCTATATCCTACTTAGCTTAACATAGGTTAAGTTATTCTATTTCTCAATCAATGTTAAGGGATAAACTACTGATATAGTTCTATGTAAGTTACAACTTTACTGCAACATTCAAAACTCAAACACCTATAAACGAAAAAGAGTATAATAGGTTTCCCTATTATACTCACGTAAAAACAACTGACATCAAACAAATCAGCCTTATTGTTAATCTGCATCAGCCGCATATTTTCCAGCACCCGTAAACATGAGCCCTAAAGCCACTAAGGTGTAAATGATTAATAATTCTATAGACCAACCTCCGTTGGCATTTAAACTTAATGCATAATCTATTTGTGTTAAAAACAACGCCGCCAAACAATTAACAGCAAATATAAAAGCTGATAAACGCGTTTTAATTCCTATTAATATTGTCAATGGCGCTACAACTTCTCCTACATAAACTCCATAACCTATGAAAGAAGGAATCCCCTTCTCTACCAGCATGGCAAGAATAGAATCAATTCCGCTGATTACTTTGGTAATTCCATATATCAACATTGGAAAACCAATTGCTATTCTACTAAGTAATAAACCTATGTCTGAATTCCATTTCATAATAATTCATTTTTAAATCATTAATTCAATAAATGAGCTAATAATCACAAAACCACATTACTACTTAATCTATCTGGTGAAATGTAAATAGCAGTACTTTTCACTTCTTTGGACATGGCATGTATTTCAATTTACGAATGGCTTTTTACAAAAGATAATCTAAGTAATTAATGATGTTTTTAAACTTTTGCTCAACCTATATACGAAAGTAACTCTTATTTAGATTTACTAATAGGGATAAAAAAACAAAGAACTTCCAAATTATCGTAATAGAAATACAACAGCACATTTTAACAAAAAAAATATGTTTTTCACTGATAACCAATGTTATAATTATTAAAAAAACATTCATTGAACACATAAAAAAATGTCCTCAATAAGTAATTTACTCACTGAGGACATTTTATTGTCTTGTTATATTCTTACAAATTATGTTGCTGATACGAACTTCAATCCAATAATTGAACATATTAATGTAGCGATGAAGAACATTCTCCAAAACGTAGCAGGGTCTTTGAAAACAAAGATACCTATCAATACTGTTCCTACTGCTCCAATCCCTGTCCATACTGCATAAGCTGTTCCTAAAGGCAAGGTTTGCACTGCTTTTATCAAAGCAAGCATACTGCAAACTAACGCCACAAAAAAACCAATATACCAACCTATTCTCTCGGTTCCTATTGAATCCTTTGCCTTACCTAAACAAAATGTAAATGCTACTTCACATAGCCCTCCAATAATTAATATAATCCAGTTCATTTTATTCTTAAAAATTTAGACTGCAAATTTGAGTATTATATCTTAATTTTAATAATTATGAAGTAAAATATTTTATCTGCTTATTTTATACATTGACTTAACTCCTGAATAACTTCTTTGGTAACCTCTGCCAATTCAGGCAATCTTACAATCTGAGTTGCGCTATCTACATTCTCAATAATTGCTTCATAAGTATCTGTGTCAAACTCACCATTCAACACCAAATAAGCAATAGGTATATGTCTTGCTTTCAATGCTTCAATTGACAGAATCGCATGGTTAATACACCCTAAGTAATTGCGAACCACAAGTACTGCAGGCAATCCCAATCGTTCAATCAAATCAATCATATAGTAACCTTTTGCCATGGGAACATACAATCCCCCTGCTCCTTCTACAATCAGGTTGTTGTCGGTTTGGGGCAACTGAATCTTACTGTCTTCAATGGTTACCCCTTCTTTACGTGCTGATTTATGTGGCGATGCAGGTAACTCAAATCGGTAGCTTTCTGGATGTGCTACCAAATGTGAATCTACTAACCTACCTACTTTATCTGTGTCGGTTAAGTGCAAATCTCCCGATTGTACAGGCTTCCAATAATCAGCTTGAAATCGCTGTACAAATGCAGCACTAACCACTGTTTTTCCTATTTCTGTTCCTATTCCAGTTATAAATAATTGCTGTTTCATTTCTCTAATTTTTATTTACTTGATTTTAACTCTCCAATAAGTTGCATTATGTCACTTTGGGTATTAAAGCTGTGGATACACAATCGAATGCGCTCCTGCCCTTTGGCTACAGTCGGACTCATCACTGCAAAGGCGTTGATGCCGAGTTTCTCTAATCGGCGTACAAAATCTTTGAGCAACTGATTATCGCCAAACGACACGACTTGTATAGGACTTCCCTCATCGGAAATAGTCGCTATACCGCTTGCTCTAAACAAGGCGATGTTTTGCTGTAGAGCTTCTTGCAACCCCTTGTTTTCAAGGATAAACCGATAACCTATTGCCAAACTTTGGGCAAACAAATCAGGCAGACCTGTACTGTAAATAAAAGACGAACTAAAGTTAATTAAGTAATCTTTCACCCATTGATTTGCCAACACACAAGCGCCGTGCTGCCCCATTGATTTGCCATAAGTTACCACAGTTGCAAATACCTTATTATGCAAATTAGCACGGTGTAGCAAGCCCAAGCCAAACACACCAAAAGTATGTGCCTCGTCAACAATCAAATGGGCGTTGTATTGTTGTGTCAATTCCCATATTTCTTGTAACGGTGCAAAGTCGCCATCCATAGAATACAAGCTTTCAACATAGACAAACACATTGCCTTTGCTCAACTGCAACTTCTTTTCTAAGTCAGCTAAATCGTTGTGTTTAAACCGCCTTTTGTCAGCAAAGCTCAATCGACAACCATCTAAAATTGACCGATGGCTTAATTCATCAACAATAATTGTATCCCCTTTTTTAGCAAAAGTGGACAGCAACGTAACATTGGCGTTATACCCTGAGGGAAACAACAAGGCACCTTCTACTTGATGATACTGTGCTATTTGACGCTCAACAATTACAAAACAAGGCGAGTTGCCACTGATTAATCGAGAACCCGTTGCACCACTCAGCAAAGTATTGTCTGTTGTAATTGCTTGTTGAACTTGTTTCAAAAACGCCTTATTCCTCGCCAACCCCAAGTAGTCGTTGGAATAAAAGTCTATTCCCTCCTTGCGGTCTTTCAACTGTCGTAAATTGCCTTGCTCTTGTCGATTGCTTAATTCTGCCACACAGCGAATTGCCAACAGACTATCCACGGTTTATTTCTACTCCTACTTGATTAATCCATTGATTGTACAGTCTGTCTTCAATTTCCAAAATCTTCTTAGCGTGTACTTCCCAATCTGGAGAAAATGCTTGCAATTGCTCAATCATTTCCTCTAAATGTCCTTCTTCTTCAACGATGATTGACTTCACCATCACCTTGCTTTTATGGTTAGTCAACACCTCTTGATATACCGGATATAGGTAGTCCGCCCTTACCTCAATAGCGTAAGTCACGTACAAATAAGCGATATCAATTAGATTACGACCTGCTAATTGCAGTTCATTTCTCAAATAACGAGAAGTGTGTAGATCCAATAAATTCAAGTAACGTCTGGTTTGTGATGGTGCCAACAACCACTCATCTGCATAGGTTGTAAATCCCTCTGCAACAGCTTTGCTGATTTGCTTCTTTAAGTAAAAGGCGTGGCGATGTTCTTCTGCAGCGTGCTTTAATTGAATAAGGTTAACGCTATTGCTGTCTTCACAAGCAGAGATTTTGCGAGCTCCTACGTTTTCTAAATATGAAAGAGTGTTTAACCACTTACCGTGTAACACAGGTTCTTGTACTATTTGGTTTAAGATATTTTGCATTGTTAGTTTATTTTGATGTCAAAAGTACTATGCATCAAAATGAACAATATAGTCCGGTTCTAAGATTAACAACGGACCAGTGAGGGGAAAAGGAAGGTTTATCTACATTAGCATCAACATTCAAATGCAACGATAAACAAAATATCAAATATTAAGATTT
>JASLGC010000050.1 GCA_030150335.1 Flavobacterium sp. | reverse complement strand
TTCAACAGGAGGGGAAACAGCAGATGTAGGTGATTTAGTACGTACGATTATTGTTGATTCAACAGTAACAGCACGTATGAAGAGAAGCGATGTGATTGATAATGCAAATATCCAAGCTGGAGATGTAATTGTAGGATTAGAGTCGTTCGGACAGGCAAGCTATGAGAAAGAGTACAACGGAGGGATGGGAAGTAATGGACTAACTTCTGCACGTCATGATGTGTTTAATCACTCATTAGCGGCAAAATACCCAGAGAGTTATGATTCTTCTGTGCCAGAGGAATTAGTGTACTCAGGACAGGTGAACTTGACTGATGCTGTAGAGAATTCACCTATAGATGCAGGTAAGTTAGTGTTATCGCCAACGAGAACGTATGCACCGATTATTAAGGCTATTCTTTCGAAATACAAAGCTGATAGCGTACACGGGATGGTTCATTGTAGTGGAGGAGCACAAACAAAAATATTACACTTTGTAAATAATTTGCACATCATTAAAGACAATTTATTTGCAGTACCACCTTTGTTTAAATTGATTCAGGAACAATCTAATACAGATTGGAGAGAAATGTATCAAGTATTCAATTGTGGACATCGTATGGAGCTTTACGTTAAACCTGAGGTAGCAGCAGATATTATTGCAATTTCAGAATCATTTAATGTAAAAGCACAAATTGTAGGTCGTGTTGAAGCTTCTGAACAGAAGAAATTAACGATTACATCAGAATACGGAACATTTAATTATTAAAAAAGAATATATAAAAAATGGCAAGATTACTTTCTATCGACTTTGGTAAAAAACGTACGGGAATTGCGGTTACAGATGATTTTCAAATTATAGCTTCTGGCTTAACTACGGTTGATACATCGGAATTATTGCCATTTTTAAAAGACTATTTTGCTAAAGAAAAAGTAGAAAAAGTTATTATTGGCGAACCTAAACGCTTGAATAACGAACCTTCAGAGGTTGTACCTCTGTTAAATGAGTTTATAGGCAAGTTTGAAAAGAACTTTCCAACAATGCCAGTGGAGCGAATTGATGAGCGTTTCACATCAAAGATGGCATTCCAAACAATGATAGACAGTGGCTTGAAGAAAAAACAGCGACAAAATAAGGCATTGATTGATGAAATTGCCGCGACAATAATCCTTCAAGATTATATGAATAAATTCTAAATTGTCTTTTTAAAATATTTTATGAGAGATTCACGCGATTTCTCTATAATATAGATTAATTTTGCAAAAAAATAAATCCGATATAATGTCAAGTATACAAAAATCAGAGGCTGATGTTGTTTTGGTAGGTGCTGGAATTATGAGTGCAACACTCGGTGTCCTATTAAAAGAGCTGAAACCAAACTTAACCATTGAGGTTATTGAGCGTCTCGACAGTGCAGCTGCCGAAAGTTCTGATGCAATGAATAATGCCGGAACTGGACACTCTGCGTTTTGTGAATTAAATTATACGCCTGAAAAAGCAGACGGAACAATTGATGCTACTAAGGCAATCAATATTGTTGAGCAATTTGAAGTGTCTCGCCAATTTTGGTCTTATTTGGTAAAGAAGAATATTCTTAAAAAGCCAAATAGTTTTATTAATACTGTACCTCATATGAGTTTTGTGTGGGGAGAAAATAACGTGAACTTCTTGAGAAAGCGTTATGCAGAGCTTCAAAAATATCCTTTGTTCCACGGAATGGAGTTTTCTGAAGACCCAAAACAAATTAAAGAGTGGGCTCCTCTATTGATGAACGGCCGTAAAACTGATGATGTATATGCTGCAACGCACATGCCATTGGGAACGGATGTTAACTTTGGAGACTTAACTCGTCAGTTGTTTGATCACTTAAAAAGCGAGAATGGTGTAAATATGAGTTTTAATACTCAAGTTACAGATATCAAACGCAAAGGAGATGTTTGGACTGTATCATCTACAGATCGCAAAACAGGGGCAAAGAAAGTAGTTAATTCTAAGTTTGTTTTTGTAGGAGCAGGTGGTGGAGCTATTTTGTTATTACAAAAAGCTGATATTCCTGAGAGTAAAGGTTATGGTGGTTTCCCTGTGGGAGGAGAGTGGCTTGTATGTCGTAATCCTGATGTAGTGAAACAACACATGGCAAAAGTATATGGAAAGGCTTCTGTAGGAGCGCCTCCAATGTCTGTACCTCACTTAGATACTCGTTTCATCGACGGTAAACATTCATTACTTTTTGGACCTTATGCTGGTTTCTCAACTAAGTTCTTAAAACAAGGTTCTAACTTAGATCTATTCAAATCTTTAGAGTTGAACAACATCGGGCCAATGCTTGGTGTGGGTATGCGTAATATGGATTTGACTAAATATTTGATCGGACAAGTGCTACAGTCAGAAAAATCTCGTTACGAAGCTTTAAAAGCTTATTTCCCAGATGCTAAAGAACAAGATTGGACTTTAGAGAAAGCGGGACAACGTGTTCAAGTTATTAAAAAAGATAAAGATGGTAAGGGAATCTTGCAGTTTGGTACGGAAGTAGTAAACGCTGCAGATGGTTCTATCGCTGCTTTATTAGGGGCTTCTCCTGGTGCATCTACAGCAACACCTATTATGTTGAAATTACTTTCTCAATGTTTTAAACAAGAGTTTGAATCAACAGAATGGCAAGCTAAATTCAAAGAAATGATTCCTTCATTTGGATTGAAATTAAACGAGCATCCAGAATTAGTTGCTGAAATTAGAGAGAATTGTTCTTCTGCATTGAAGATTTTCCCTCATAATAAATAAGATTATTCTTGTATTATATATAGAGCCCTCCTTGATTAAGGAGGGCTTTTTTTATGCTATTATTCTATTCTCTTGCTCCTCGCTATTTCTTTTAATTTTTAATTATTTTACAGATTGCTTGTAATAGTACATAATTACTATGTTTTAGATAGTAATTTTAATTTTATGTTATTTTAAGTCTAATTGGTGATGTATTGTTCATATTTTTAAATAAATGCAACAAAAGTCGCAGTCTGTGGTTCTTAACTTATATCTTTGTAGAATTAAATTTGTTGTTGAAAAATGAGTCTCTGGGCGTTTCGAAAAATACATTACTTATTACCTTTTATCGTATTAATACTTGTTTCTGTTAGTTGTAAAAGACAGACACAAAAAAATCTATCTGTAGAAGGGATTAATACTTATATAGAGCAATATGATTATTATTTAAGAGATACCACTAAGATAGCCGAGCTTCTTAATGTTGAATCCTCTGTTTTAGCGTTGCCTAATACAAAAGAAAACAGACAGATAATATTGGAGTTTACACAAAAAATAAGACCCGATAAAAAGTTTTATTCTCATTCTTTAAAATATGCACTTGAAGCTGGAGATAGTGTAGATATTGCAAAAGCTTATCTACTTTTCGGATATTATTTTGACCGTAGGTATAATGTAGATAGTGCTTATTATTATTTTTCGCAGGCAGAGCATTTGTATTTAATAAAGCAGGATTCAACCCGTTTAGGTGAAGTGTATCTACATAAAGCTGAGCTACTAATGCTTAATGCTGTGTATGGTGAAGCAGAGACGCAAATTACCAAGGCTATCGGTTTTAATTTAAACAATGCTGATGCTAAGCGTCTATTTCAACAACAATGTTTAGTAGGAGAGATTTTAGGTGGATTACATCAATATGAGGAGGCTATTGAAATATATGACAAGGCTTTTGAAATGCTTGAATCCAAGGATGTAATCATGGCAACAACAGATTACTACAGGCGATTGAATAGAGCAAATATTTATAATAATGTAGCGAGAATCTATATTAAACAGGAGAGGTATGACGAGGCTATCGCTTTAATACACGATGCTGTAGATAATTACATTGACCTTCGTTTTACCCCTGATATAAAATTATATGCTGCTTTAGCATTGAATTTAGGTGTTTGTAAACTGAGAAAAGGGGAGTTTAGTGAAGTAAACAACTTGCTGACAAAGTCTATTGAAATTTCTACCAGTTATCATAATATGATATTGGTACATCACGCTAAATTAAGTTTGGCTGAATATTATTATTTAAAAAATAAGCCAAGGTCTGGTCATGAATTAGTTAAAGAAGTTTTAGCTTATGCTGAGGAAAGAAATGACTCTGAGTTGAAGATGAAAACATTAGGAGTTTTGTTGATGTATGAAGAAGATAATGCTCCTGCAAACTTTGATAGTTATCTAAGTTTAAGCAAGCAGATTATTGATGAGAATAGCTTAGTTAGAAATAGGTTTGCGAGAATTAAATACGAGGCAGATTCTTTAATTAAGAAGAATCATGTGCTATCATATCAGAAGAATTTAATCACGCTAATCAGTTTTTCGTTATTGTTCTTGATATTATTGATTATTATCATTCTGTTTAATAAACAACGTTCTAAAAAGCTCAACATCATCAAGATGTTTCAAGGAGATACGGAGAAATATTATGATTCAATTCTTAACAGTCATAATAAGATGTCATTTGCACAAGAGAGAGAACGCAATGAAATAGCCAAAGAATTGCACGATGGAGTATTGAATAAGCTATTTGTTACGCGTTTTTCTTTGATGCAATTAGAAGAGGATAACTTTGAAGCACAGAAGAAGTTGTTGATTAACGAAGTGAAAGACGTTGAGAATTACCTACGTGGTGTATCTCATGCGTTAGCCAATGAAGAGAGTATGCTGATTAAGAGTTTTTTTCAACTTATAATAGAGTTGATTGCATTGCAAAATAGAAACAATGCTATAGATTTTAATCTTGTAATTGATGAAACGATAGACTTAGAGAGTTTGAGTCATCATACTAAAATCAATATCTACCGAATTCTTCAAGAAGCACTTCAAAATGTACAAAAACACTCAAAGGCGTCTTACTGTGAGGTGTCTTTTGAATGTACTTCATCTGCTACATTTAATGTTCAAGTAAAGGATAATGGAGTTGGATTTGATACACGCATTGTTAAGAAAGGAAAAGGGTTGATTAATATCAAGGAGCGTGTTGAATTCATTGGAGGAACATTGAAAATAGTTAGTAATGAAGGTTTAGGTACAATATTGTTATTAGGTTTCAAATGTGAATAAATGTTCCAATAGAGGTTTTATAATTTCAATAAATTATAGTTGATGTTTTTAAAATTAGAAGATTGGAATTAAAGTTAAATAGATTCTTTTAATAAGAGTAAAACATCTGTATGAGTCAATAATACGCTCAATAGTTTGCAATTGTGTGAACTGTGTATGATGATACTTTGTTTTACGATAGATATGAAATAATTATGTTTACAGATAAGTTTAAGACATTCATTAGTTATGTGCTTGTGATTTTTTTAGTCGGTATATTGTGTTTCTCGTGCAATAGCAGAAAGGAAACTGACTCTGATAAGATTGAGTATATCAAAAAGTTTATACGCTCATATAATTTAGTAGTGTCAAACGAACAACAAGATAAACAACTTGATTCAGTGAGGGAGATGATTAAAGGCTTGCCTAATACTGAGGAAACAAGAGATTTATTAGCAACGTTTATTGCGGAAACAAGTGCGGATATTTCCTATATTGACTTGCTATTTGCAAATGCAAGGAAAGATGAAGATGCTAAGTATGAAGCAAAAGCTTATCAGTTATTAGGGAGAAACTATGAAAAGAGATATGTAGTAGATACTGCATTTTACTATTATACAAAAGCGGAGTTTTTATTCAACAAAGAGAATGATACACTTAATTTAAAGGAAACGTATATTTTAAAATCCATAATACTTCTTAATAATGGTATTTACTCAGAGGCTCAATCTACTATATTGAAGTTGATGAGAATAAATGAAGCTCAAAAAGATTTAAAGAACCAATACATTGAGAAGCTCTTTATGGGGAACGCTCTAAGTGGTTTGGGAAATTTTGAAGAGGCTATCAACTCTTTACATGGTGCTTTGAGTTTATTAGATGCGCCAGCTAAGAATCACTTTTTTAAACCAGAACAAAGGGAGCTTAATAGAGTAACTGTTTATAATAGTATAATAGAAACCTACTTAAAGCAAGGTGAATATCAAAAAGCAGAGTCGCTGGCAAGCGAATTATTGGCAGACCATGTAGATACAGGGAATTTCTATGCTACTCAATTATATGCTAATACTCTTTTTCTACAAGCAAAGGCATTACTCTTACAATCCAAGTACAATAATATTGAAAATAATCTTGAAATAGCCATTGGTATTCAAGCTAAATACAATAACAACAGGAGTTTAAATGCAAGTAAAATGCTGTTGAGTGAATTGTATTATTTGAACAATAGAACCAGGGAAGCGTCAAAATTGATTGCAGAAGTTTTGGCTTATGCTAAGGAATCTAAGGACCTTGCATTGGAAAAAGATGCTCTATCAAAGCTATTGAAATATGATAGCATAGATAATAGAGATAATTTCATGCGCTATGAACAGATTGGGGAATTGATTATAGATGAAAATAATATAGTAAAAAATACTTTTGCGAGAATAAGCTTTGAGGCAGACTCCTTACTCAAAGAGAATAAGCAACTCCAAAGTCAAAAAGATGTTATAGCTCAAGTGGGAGGAGGGATGTTGTTTATCGTAACGGTTATTTTCTTCATTGTTCTTTTTAGACAAAAGTCACATGAAGTTACAATGGTTAAACTGTTTCAAAGTGATACAGAGAAATACTACGATTCTATTCTAACAATTCAGAATAAATTAGCTGAAGCACGTGTTTTAGAGCGAAAGGAAGTGGCTAAGGAGTTGCATGACGGAGTTTTGAACAAGTTATTTGTAACTCGTTTCTCTCTAATGCAGGTCAATGAAGAAACATTAGAAAGTCAACGTGATTTATTGGTGAATGAAGTACAGGAAGTAGAAAAATACATTCGAGATGTATCACACGCATTTGCAAATGAGGAAAGTTTTGAAATAGGCTTCTTTAGCCAGTTAATAGAGGACTTAGTATCAACGCAGAATCGCAACATCAAAACGAAGTTTAGTTTAGATATTTCGCCTGAAATAGATTTGCAAAAATTGAGTCATCGTACTAAAATACACATTTATCGCATGTTACAAGAAGCACTTCAAAACGTGCAAAAATATGCGAAGGCAAGCAATTGTTTTGTGATTTTCAATAGTAATAACAGAGGTGAAATTGAAATTACAATTAAAGACGATGGTGTAGGGTTTAAGACAAGCGCTGTTAAAAAGGGACTGGGATTGAATAATATACAAGACCGTTGTAATCTTATTAATGCAGA
>JASLGC010000043.1 GCA_030150335.1 Flavobacterium sp. | reverse complement strand
TTTTGGCAATAAGTTTAGAATACTAATATCTTTAGCAATATGAAAAGAGAATATCGCATTGCTTCGTTTGCGCCATTAATAGATGAAAACTCCACAGTTTTGATACTTGGAACCATGCCGAGTGTGAAGTCGCTGGAAGGGCAGGAGTATTACGGGAACAGACAGAATGCCTTTTGGCCTATTTTATTTGGTGTTTTTGAAGAAGAAGCAACAACGGATTATGAGCAAAAGAAACAGCTGTTGGTTCGACATAGGATTGCCTTGTGGGATGTGCTACAATCTTGCGAACGGGAGGGTAGCTTGGATAGCAAGATAAAAGGAGAGGTGCCTAATGATATTGTGGGTTTGATAAAGGCATATCCTACATTGAAAACGATTGTCTTTTCAAGTCAAAAGGCAGGGCAGTATTTCAAAAAGTACATTGGTTCAATAGAAGGTGTTACCTTTGTGACGATGCCATCACCGAGTGGGGCAAATGCGAGGATGAGCTTGCAAGAGAAATTAATTCATTGGAAAAAGATAAAATCATTTATATGAAGTCGCTACAAAAAGAACATTTAGATTTTTTGGTAACCCTTGGTCAGAATAACAATAAACCGTGGTTTGCAGAGAATAAACCTTATTTCGATAAGCTGTTTGCAGAAGTGAAAGACTTCTTTAGAGAGATTTATGAGACGATGCAACAACACGATGGGGTTGACTTGTTTCACGTACACCGAATTTACAGAGATGTTCGCTTTGCAAAAGATAAAACACCATATAAGACTTACTTTGGATTGCACTTAGGACGTAATAAACCTTTGCTAAGAGGAGGGTATTACATCAATATTGAGCCAGGTAGAAGTTTTGTAGGAGGTGGTTTCTGGGAACCAAATAAGGAAGACTTGTTGCGTATTCGCAAGGAGATAGAGATGGACGACAGTGAACTTCGTGAGATTATCAATGCTGAGCAGTTTAAAAAGTACTTTGGTAACTTAACAGGTGAGGAGTTGAAAACGTGTCCGAAGGGATTTGATAAAGAACACCCTGCGATAGACTTATTGCGCAAGAAGCAATTCTTGGTGATGCGTTCATTTACGGATAAGGAGATATTGAAACCGGGCTTTGCAGAGGAAGTGATTAAAACCTTTGAGGCAATGCGTCCGTTTTTTGACTATATGTCAGATGTATTGACAACCGATGTAAACGGTGTAAGCTTATATGAATAGAGCATTAGCAATAATGCGTTAGCTGTATTAACAACCGATGTAAACGGTATTAATTGATACAAATAATAGCATTAAAAAAGCCTCAATAACGATAATCGCTATTGAGGCTTTTTTGATTTGAAATATCTTATTTAATAATTTCCACTTCAAACATCTTATCCCAGTTTTTACCAGTTAAGAAGAATGTTTTTGTTTGTGGATTATAAGCAATACCGTTTAAGACATCGCGGTCTTGGTGGTATGTAGTTTTGTTTAGCAACTCTTTAAAGTCGATAACAGCCTCAACTGCACCTGTTTTAGGGTCGATAACAGCTACTGAATTCTCACCATAAACATTAGCGTATATTTTGCCATCTACCCATTCTAATTCATTTACACGTTGGATAGCAGACCTGTTGATGTAAACCTTAACTTGGTCAACCTCTTTAAACGTTTCAGGATCCACTTTGTAGATAGTCTCATCACCAGCAGTCATATATAAATACGTACCGTCATTCGTTAATCCCCAACCTTCCATGTTTTTGAAGTAAGGCAAGGTTTTAATTTTCTCTAATGTTTCAGGATTGTAAACATAAGCCTCCATATTTTGATACGTCAGTTGGTATAGTTTATCGTTTAAGATAGTACATCCCTCACCAAAGATTTCCATTGGCAACTTGTGTATTTTGGTAACTTGCCCTGTTTTATAATCTACGTGGCGAACACTTGATATACCTTGTTTGCCTGTACCTTGAAAATTAACAGCTGTTCCACCACCTACACCATTACCAGTACTTTCAATCATCGTTCCTTTGTAAAACTCCAATCCTTGCGTATAAGCCTCTTGGTCGTGTGGGTATGTATTTAAAAGTTTATAAGCATAAGCAACCGGTTTCACAGCAGAAGTAATTTCGATATTAGTTGTGAAGTCCTTTTGTTGTCCGTCAGCAAAAGCAACACCTTTAATGGTTGTTTGCCCTAATTTTTCATTGCTTAAATTGTAATCTAAGACTTCGTTATTCTTCACAGTTGCTATTTTTTTCTCGTTTAAGTAGTAAGCAACTGAGTCAATTTCCGCGTTATCACTCGTTTTTAAAGATAATTTTATGTCTTCATTTCCTGAATAAAGCTGTTTTAAGTTGCTCGTATCAATAGAAAAAACATTTTTTTCTAAATTTTTTTTATTCGAACAGCTCATTAAAACAAAACCTAAGGCTATGGGAAATAGAATATTATATTTTTTCATCCGTGTTATTAATTTTAATACAATATACAAATCTTATCGGAAATGTAGAAAAGACTTGTGAAAATATAAAATGGTTGTATATTTGCAGTGGCAAGTCCTACACGACCAGCTCCTATAAAATCCTCCAGGGTGGGAACGCAGCAAAGGTATATGGTTGTAGCGGTGCGATGTAGGTAGCTTGCCATTTTTTAGAAAAACAGACAGTCTCCATAGGGAGATTTTTTTGTTTATAGACGTTACTGAAAAGAGGGCTCTACTTCTTATTTTATAATTTTCACAAATATATTTTTATAAATACAAAATGGTTGTATATTTGCACTGGCAAGTCCTACACGACCAGCTCCTGCAGAATCCTCCAGGGTGGGAACGCAGCAAAGGTATGTGGTTGTAGCGGTGCGATGTAGGTAGCTTGCCATTTTTTACTATCTCAAACGGTCTCCATAAGGAGATTTTTTTGTTTATAAACGGCATTGAAAAGACGTTTTTTCATTGTGTACTTCAAATCATTTTAGCGATATCAATTCTTTACTGTTTGCAAGCCAGTTTGTTATCCTTTTTAGGCTATTGCCTTTCCTTTTTTTATTTCTTTATTCATAGTTGTAGTAGTGCAATATTTATTGCGTTGTAGGTATGTAAATTCAAGTTTAGAATTGCATGAAAGCGATGCGTTATTTTGTACTCTAAGCAGTTTATTTTAGTGTTTATTTATCTTCATTTGAGGAGTGAAAAGAGGTAGTTTACGGGCACATTGCTGGCAGTATTCTCCACAAAAACGCTCGTTTTAAGTAGTGTTCTGCCGCTAAAGTGCCAGAAATGTGCCAGTATCTCGAAGGAATTTGTTGTGATTTTAAACAATTTCGGTTGTCATTTTACAATTTTTTATGCAGTTTAGTATATTAAAAATCGGTAGTCGTTTTCAAGAAGAAGAATTAGTTGATTAAAACACGAAAATACATGTGTTATTTTTATAACTGTATCTTCAGCAAGTCTTGTGTTTGCTAAGAATTTAGACTTTGATAGGATTGTGGTTCAAAGGCTTGTATTAATTCTCAAATAGTGGTTTATAATTGTTGTTCACGCTGCATATTGAGTGATTAAATTCAGGAAATCAAAAAAAATATAATTAATTAAATTTATTG
>JASLGC010000038.1 GCA_030150335.1 Flavobacterium sp. | reverse complement strand
TATTTAACTCTTCTACTTTTGTGATTTTAAAGTTCTCTACCAAATATTCTGGTAGAATCAATTTTAATATTTCCTTACTATCCATCATACTGCAAAGATATTATTTTATCAATTCCTCCCCAACTTTTGAGCTTGATCCAGAATACGTTATACCGACGCTTCATATTTCTATCCTATTTTTACAAAGTATCTTGTAATACCTTTATTTCGTCTTTTATTCTATTGGAAGAATAAGCTATACTACCTCTTCATATTTCCATCCTATTTTCACAAAGTATCTTGTAATACCTTTATTTCGTCTTTTACTCTTTTTATAAAATAAGGTGTACAGCATTCTTGTCTTTTAGCTATCGTTTTAAAGGATAACTTTTTTCGATTTTTTATCTTTTGCCATAGTTTCATTTGTAGCGTTATTACCTTTTTAATTTTATTTAAGCTCTTTTTATTCTATCTAACACTCCACATACCTTTCCTTTTCATTAACATCTAGCATCTAAAGAAATACACCAATTAAACATATTTTACTCAAAATCAATTCCATACTATTTTTATTTAGATAAATTATAAATAAGTATTGTTAATTAAGTTTTATTATTTATTTTTGGTCTAAATAATTATAACACAATAATCTTATTCAAATGAAACTAACTAAACTATTTTCAGCTGTTGCAATTTGTGCATTTATCCTGACAGGTTGTTCTAATGATGATAACAATGATCCGATCCGCGTTGATCAAAAAGATCAAGAAGAAATTGGTAAAGAATTAACTTTTACTGGTGAGTATGCTTATGCACATTCGGGTATGCCAATCCCTTTTACTTTTGAGAAAAATTCGATTACAATGAATATGTCTCAAATGGCAGGAAGTGGACAAGAGGATGATAAATACAATATAATTACTGTTTATAAAAACAAGGAAGGTGTGATTAAGGCAGTGGCTAAGCATGAAAAAGAATCTCAATACAAAGCCTTCTTCTTTAAAAACGTAAAAGTAGAGTCGATGGATATAAACATTGATTATACTTTTAAGTCTGAAATTGAAGCAATTAAAACCAATTATCCTTCTGCTGGTGGAGGACAAGTTGATCATCAAAATAACCAATTTGGCTGGTTGTCTTTACAGCAGAAAGGTAACAAACCTGCTGAAGTTAATCTTCCTATTAATGGAAAATACATCTTCTCACAAAGTGGACATACTTATTACTATGACTTCACTAATGATGTTGTAAACTTCAATGGTAGCTATGATATGAAAGTTTTAGCTCATAATACTTCTACAAATAAGATATTATTACAAGGAATCGACGGTAAAGAAAAAGACTATTACTATGTTATTCAATTGAAAAACATAAAAGACAACAACGTCGATATTGCAAGAGCTACTTTCAATGAAGGTGATGTGAAAGCATTAGCTGAAAAAGAATTTGCTGCTATAGAAGACCTTAAAAATAATTTCACTACTTATGGGAAAGAAGATGCACAAGGAACTTTTGGAGTCTTAAAAGGAACGTATGGTTCTGCAATCATCAAAAATGACCAAACGGGAAAACCACAGGCACAATATGTATTTAAAATTGGTGAAGGAAATGAGGCTTTTCTATTCAAAGCTGATATGGGATCAGGTTTTAATGAATCAGCTTCTTTCAAACTAAAAAAAGTGTTTGACGATGAGAAAACTGGACAAATAATCTATGAAATTACTGGTTCTACAGGGTATTATGCTGGAAGAGATGGTCAATTCCTTACAGTCTATGTGAAAGACATTTCTCCTAAAGGAGACAAAGCTACTTTTGCAATTGCAACTAAGGGTGGTAAAAACTCCGTTTCTGCAAGTCAAGGTGATGTTATTGGTAAAACAATAGATGAAGCTAAAGCTATCACTCCTCCAACTAATGACCAAGTATGGGATAATAATATGATGAAATATGCTCATCTATGGATATCTACTACAAGAGAGTAATCGAGTAATATTTTAAGCAAAATGAAAAAGGGTACTACAAAATTTGATTGTAGTACCCTTTTCAATTTATTTACTATCTGCCCCTTTAATCATGTGATATAACTCTAACGCCTTACCATCTGTAAGCATCGAAATAAAGTGACAAATGCTCATTAATCGAACATATAAACTATCACTTTCAACGACATACTTATCTGGCAACAACGTTAATATCAATGAATCATAGTGCGTTTCTTCACCATAAAAACTATTGTTTGTAGCTGTTGTAAAACTTTCTAACAAAGTGTTAATCACTCTATATCCTACAATCTCTTTCTCAATTACTTCTTTACTGCGATATACTTTATTTATACTTACAGATAAGATATCTTTCATCTGAGCAATGTAACTACACTTCTCTGTTAATGCAAATGGAAACTCACCTGACATTATCTTCTCTTCATTTTCTAAGAATACTCGACTCACGTCTTGAATCAAACTACCTACTGCCAATGCTCTTAAGTAACTAACTCTATCCTCTTTTGAAGTTAATTGTGAATATGTCTGTGCGTTGATACTATTCTGAACTATCTTAATTAAAAACTCTAATGCGTGTTCTTCTGGTATCCACCCCAAATTAATTCCATCTTCAAAGTCAGTAATTGTATAACAAATATCATCTGCTGCCTCTACTAAGAAAGCTAAAGGATGACGGAAAAATGCTGCTTCTGTGCGATCATCTTTCATCAATAAGCCTAACTCACTTGCTACATCAATAAATGCTTCTTTATCTCCTTGAAAACAACCATATTTTTTATCAGATACATCTCTGGTTAGTTTTTTAGGTAAACTCTCTTTAGGGTATTTCATAAAAGCACCTAATGTTGCATAAGAAATACGCAACCCTCCTGAGATACCAGAACGGCTTTTAGTTAGAATACTAAATCCATTGGCATTTCCTTCAAAATCAACAAGGTCTTGCCATTCTTTATCTGTCATTTGATCTTTATAGCAAGCTCCTTTTCCTCTTTTGAAAAAATCTCCAATTGCTTTTTCTCCTGAATGACCAAAAGGTGGGTTTCCTATATCATGAGCTAAAGATGCTGCAGCTACAATTGCCCCAAAATCATTAACTGTATATCCAAATTCTTCAGCTAAGTAAGCATGCTTGTTCAAAATATTTGAACCTACTATTCTTCCTAATGAACGTCCTACAACTGATACTTCTAAACTATGTGTTAATCGTGTATGAACAAAGTTCGTTTTAGAAAGCGGTATAACTTGTGTTTTATCTTGTAAACTACGAAAAGGAGATGAAAAAATAATCCTATCATAATCTACCTCAAATCCAATTCTCGTTTCACTTTCATCCAATCTGTGTCGAACAAAAGTGTCGCCATGTTTTTTCAACGACAGCAACTTTTCCCATTTCATCATAAGCTATTCTACTCTGTTTTATTATCTAAAGCTAATTGACTATTGATAATGTTATCTTTAACTGTTTTGTGTATGTGGTTCTTAGCCTCTGCATACGAAATATTGTAAATACGTTCTAATTCACAATACTCTTGCGGATATTGACTAAGCATTTTATCGTAATATTTATCTAAGGCTTCCTTGTTTGGAGAAGTGTATTCTAACTGAATCTCGAATCGTCTTCTCAATGCTTCATCAATCATGTGTATCTGATTGGTAGCCGCCATTAATATGGACTTCTGTGGTAAGTTATCTATTAATTGAAGAATAGCATTCACAACGCGTTTCATCTCACTATTGTCCTTATTATCGTAATCGCGTATTTGCCCTAAGGAATCAAATTCATCAAAAAAAAGTACAGAACTTTCATACTGTATTTCTTTAAATAAACTCTCTATATTTTTAGCTGTCTCCCCTAATTTTGAAGAAACGATAGTTGCTAAATTAACGATAATAAGTTTTTTATCTAATGCTTTAGCAATTGCCTTAGCGGTCATAGTTTTACCACAACCTGTCTTACCATAAAGTAATATTTTATTGCTAACGGGTAAATTATATTTAGTAAGTATTTCCCTATACTTATATTCTTTTAAAAATTGCTCTATTTGCGAAGCTACATTTTCATCAAACATCACGTCTCCCAGCGAGACCTTTGTTCGATCTATATAATACAAAGAACTCATAAACTTAATAATAAGATTAGAACATTAATGTTAAACAAATATACCGCTTAAAATCGGCAGATTATAATGGACTAAAAGATAAAAAAATAAGATATGAATAATTTGTTTATATCTCTATTCTTCATTAGCCTTCATTATATTTATTATTTCAAACGGAAAAATACGACTTATAACTCTTAAAAACACGGTCTAAGTTCGCAAATAATCACATTTCACTTTAAAAATAATTAGTCCTAATAGTTATTCGATGTAATACCATTTTGCCGTTTTTATTTCTAAAAAAATTGAAATGATTTTGGCGTTGCTTTCCATCTTTATTCTCTTTTATAATGAATTCAAACATTGGAAATAATGCTTCTCTCCATTCATTCGTGTCATTATAATAGATATTAAAATCTTCTTCACTGATTTGTCCATCATCAACATAGCCTCCCCAATTATCGACAACATATACTAATTCACGCTTGCTATCTGATTTATTACGTGCTAATTTAAAAACTTTATCAATTCTCTTCTTAAACGTAGTTAATAACTCATCTCTTCCAACCACTTCATAATCTCCTATATTCTCATTTGCAACTTCAACATTAACTATTGTCTTGTCATCTAAAAACTTGAACCAATCAATTGACTTGGTTTGGGGTAAAAAGTCGTTTTTTATAAACTGTTTAAAATAATTCTCTAAATGAAGAAAGTTGTAATACTGCCCATCAACTCCCAAAAAACTAACGTAATTTTTATCTTGAATTGGTTCATCTCTTACTTGCAAACTATACATATCTAAAACCTCATTAGGCTCTGACATATCATTAATCAACACCTGCCCCTTTGGATTAAGCAGAACCGTTTTACCTCCTACATATACGTTATGCACGTCTCCTCCTGCACTAATATTCTTAACTTCCGCATTTACTAAAGCATATAACATTCCATTATGTACTCGAGATAAAGTTGTGTAAACAGCTGGAATAGCTACTATGCCTTTATCATTAAGCAACCCTACTAAATTTGTTTCTTTATTTCTGTAGCGTATATACCCCTCACTTTCAAAATCAGGAGCACCTACATCATAAAAAAACACTTGGTCGGATTCAACTTTGAGATCACTCCCATCTTCTTTTTGAATTAAATAATAAATAGAAATTCCTTCCTCAGTATCATCCATAATTGTCCGAATCCGATGTGATGAAATGATATAAGATGATATATCAACTTTTCCTCCATAATCGTAATTTATCTCTTGAGAAAAAACAGAAGTGCTTCCAAACAAAACAACACTTATAACAAGAATATATTTATACATAGCGAATTACTTTTGAATGATAAAAATACACTAAATAAAATAAGCATAGCTGTTTCAATGACAAACAAAAAAGCCCAAGTGAACAAACACTTGAGCTTTTAATATATTATAAGATACTTTAATTAAGCACCACACATTTCACAGTCATCCTCATTTTGAGAAGCCATTTGTGATCTTAAAATCATTTCTCTATACTCTTCTACAGATATATTCTCAGGTTCAGAACTATTCGAAACAGCTGGTTTTGCAACTTTATCAACTGTAAATTTAATTGCATCCACAGCAGATTTTGTTCTCAAATAATACATACCTGTTTTAAGTCCTGACTTCCAAGCATAGAAATGCATAGACGTCAACTTAGCATAATTCGCCCCTTCCATAAACAAGTTCAATGATTGAGATTGATCTACAAAATAACCTCTTTGACGAGACATATCAATAATGTCTTTCATACTCAATTCCCAAACTGTTTTATAAAGCTCACGAATATCAGCAGGAATATATTCAATATGTTGAATAGAACCGTTAGCTCTCATGATTTCTTGTTTCAAGTCTTCATTCCATAAGCCTAAATCTACTAAATCTCTTAATAAATGTTTATTTACAACAATGAACTCCCCTGACAATACACGTCTTGTATAAATATTAGAAGTGTATGGCTCAAAAGCTTC
>JASLGC010000324.1 GCA_030150335.1 Flavobacterium sp. | reverse complement strand
ATTTTATATGTAAATACATCAAAAATGAATATTACAAGAAATAATGTAGATGCTCTTAATGCAATCGTAACTATTGAGCTTGCAAAAGAAGATTATCAAGGTAATGTAGATAATGTTTTATCTAACTACAAAAAGAACGCTAGCGTTCCAGGATTTAGAAAAGGTGCAGTACCAATGAGTTTAATCCTTAAACAATACGGTAAAGCTGTATTATTTGAAGAAGTAAACAAAATTTTGCAAGAGAAATTAGGAAACTATCTTGTAGAAGAAAAATTAGATATTTTAGGAAATCCATTACCAGTGGACAATGAAGAATTTGACTGGGATGCTGATGTATTAAAATTTGATTTTGAATTAGGATTAGCTCCTGAGTTTACAGTTGATTTAGCTGGTGCAAAAGAAGTGAAAAAATTCAAAGTTGTTGCTGATGACGCTATGTTAGATGAGCAAGTTGAGTTTATCCAAAAACAATACGGTAAATTAGTTTCTAAAGAAGCAGTTGAAGAAACTTCTGAATTAGTTGGTACATTCACTAACGAAGAGGCTGGAATCAACAAAGAAACTAAAGTTGCTGTTGAAGCTTTCAGAACAAAAACTAACCAAAAGAAATTTTTAAATAAAAAAGTTGGTGAGCAAGTTGTTGTAAGTACTAAAGGATTATTCGAAGATGACCACCAACTTATGGAGCACTTAGGTGTTGAGCATGACGCGGTACACGGTTTAGAAATTGATGTAGTATTTACTATTCAAGAAATCAACGAAACTGAAAAAGCTGAATTAAACCAAGAGTTATTCGATAAATTGTTTGGTGAAGGTGTTGTAACATCTGTTGAGCAATTAAAAGAAAAAATCAAAGAAGATGCTGAAAAGCAATTCGCAGGTCAAGCTGATCAAAAATTCGTAAACGATGTGTACGAAGCATTATTAGCTAACACTAAATTTGATTTACCAGCTGAATTCTTAACAAGATGGTTAGAAACTGCAGGTGAAACAAGAATGACTGCTGAAGAAGCTGCTGCTGAATACGCTAAATCTGAACAAGGTTTACGTTTCCAATTAATCGAAGGAAAAGTAATGTCTGAAAATGGATTACAATTAAACTTTGAAGAAATTAAAGCATTCACAACGAAATTGATTAAAGAGCAAATGGCTCAATTCGGTCAAGCTGAACCAGAAGATAAAATGGTTGAGGATATCGTTGCAAGAGTTATGTCTAACCAAGAAGAGGTTAAACGTATTTCTGAGCAAGTAATGAACGACAAAGTATTGGCTTTATTCAATGAAAAAGTTAATGCTGAAGTTAAAGAAGTTTCTTACAAAGATTTCGTAAAGGAAATGTACGGAGAATAATATCCGGAAAAAAATAAGTATATTTGAGCGTCTTTCTATTTAAGGAAAGGCGCTTATTTTTTATAGTTATAAATCAAAAAAATTGAATTATCATATGGATATTGGTAAAGAATTTCAAAAGTACGCTACTAAGCATCATGGTATAAATAGTATGTACTATGATAAGATTGTAAGTAGTATGACTCCATATATCATTGAAGAAAGACAAATGAACGTAGCTTCTATGGACGTGTTTTCTCGTTTGATGATGGATAGAATTATTTTTTTAGGGACAGGAATTGATGATTATGTTGCTAATATTATTCAAGCACAATTATTGTTCTTGGCAAGTGTTGATAATGAAAAAGATATCAGTATTTATGTAAACTCTCCTGGAGGAGGAGTGTATGCTGGATTAGGTATTTACGATACTATGCAGTTTATCAAACCTGATGTTGCTACTATTTGTACAGGTATGGCTGCTTCTATGGGAGCGGTATTATTATGTGCAGGAGCAGAAGGGAAAAGATCTGCATTACCTCACTCAAGAGTTATGATTCATCAACCTTTAGGTGGTGCTCAAGGACAGGCTTCTGACATTGAGATTACTGCAAGAGAGATTATGAAATTGAAAGATGAATTATATCAAATTATTTCAAAACACTCTGGGCAAACAATGGAGAAAGTTCACCATGATAGTGACCGTGACTATTGGATGATAGCACAAGAAGCTAAAGAGTACGGAATGATTGATGAGGTATTAATAAGAGAATAGTTATTTATGGCAAAGGATGAAAAGAGATGTTCGTTTTGTGGTCGTCCAAAACCTGAAACGAATATTCTTATCGCTGGTATTGATGCTCATATTTGTGATCGTTGTGTAGAGCAAGCTTATGATATCATTTTAGAAGAGAATGATGCAAAAGAGCTTGAGGCTATTTCAAGTGATCTATTGTTGAAAAAGCCTATGGAAATTAGAGCTTTTCTTGACGAATATGTAATTGGTCAAGACCAGACTAAAAAAGTTATGGCTGTTGCTGTATATAATCACTACAAACGTTTATTACAAGAGTTAAATAACGAAGAGCAAGAAATAGAGATTGAGAAGAGTAATATCTTGATGGTAGGTCAGACAGGTACAGGAAAAACATTAGTTGCTAAAACAATTGCACGTATGTTGAATGTTCCGTTAGCTATCGTAGATGCTACTGTTCTTACAGAAGCGGGTTACGTAGGAGAAGATGTTGAAGGTATTTTGACTAAACTTTTACAAGCTGCTGATTATGATGTTGAGAAAGCTGAGCGTGGAATTATCTTTATTGATGAGATTGATAAAATTGCACGTAAAAGCGATAACCCTTCAATTACACGTGATGTGTCTGGAGAGGGAGTTCAACAAGCTTTATTGAAGCTATTGGAAGGTAGTGTAGTAAATGTTCCACCTAAAGGAGGAAGAAAACACCCTGACCAAAAGTTCATTGAAGTGAATACTAAAAATATCTTGTTTGTTGCTGGTGGGGCATTTGACGGTATTGAAAGAATTATTTCAAAACGTTTAAACTTCCAAGCTGTTGGATATAGTTCTGCTAAAGAAGTTGATCAAGTAGATCGTACTAACTTAATGCAGTATATCATTCCAAAAGATATTAAAGATTATGGATTAATTCCTGAGATTATAGGGCGTTTGCCTGTATTAACTCACATGGATCCATTAGATCGCAAAACATTAAGAGCAATTTTGACTGAACCTAAAAATGCTTTAATTAAGCAGTATGAAAAGTTATTCGATATGGATGGTATTAAATTTACTATTACAGAAGATGCTTTAGATTATATTGTTGACAAAGCTTTAGAATATAAGTTAGGAGCTCGTGGATTGAGATCTTTATGTGAAGCTATCTTAACTGACGCAATGTATGAATTGCCAAGTAAGGATGAGGTTAAGGAACTGAATGTTGATAAAGAATATACAGAACACGCCTTGAACAAAAATTTATTGCAACGTCTTGAGGTTGCATCATAATACAAAAAAAGCAGAAGATATGTATCTTCTGCTTTTTTTATAAAGTTAACTTTCGTTTTAGCGACTTGTATTTTTTAAGTTGCTTATTTGGCAACTTATTATTTTTTGTAAGATCGTTTATCTTCTTTTCAATCTTAGTAATGTTTAACATTAAATCAGAGTATTCTTTTAAGGCTATTTTGTCACCATATAAAGCTTTTTGAAACAAACGAGGGTATTTGTTCACATAGTCATCGTAAGTGTCTAAATAAGTATTTAAATCAGCTTCTTTTACTTTGAGACTTTGAATTTCTTTGTAATCAGTATCACTATGTTGGGCACAGCTAAAGCATAGTCCGAGTAGCAACATTAGACTGGGGGGGATTCTTAACATATTTAAAACCTTCTAACTTTTCCTATTGCAAAGATAAAGTGAGAATGAAGGTCTTCTTTACGGAAATCCTCATTTATTGAAATTTTATGTCAGTAGAGAAAGCACTTAGATTATTCCCATATCTTTTGCGATACTGACAAGGTGTGTCGCATTTCTTGCATTCAATGAAACTCGCAATTTACTGATGCGTTTTTCGATGCTGCTGGTACTTGAGATGCATAAATCATCTTCTTTTAATTTATTTCCTATTTCACTTTGAGAATATCCTTCAGAAAGCAATTTCAGGATAGCCAAGTCTTCATCTTGTAATATCAAAGAAGTTGGGTTGTTTTTAACCTCAATAATTTCTGCAGAAAGATATGGTGCGTCTTCATCATTTTGGATATAGTCGATTGCATCAATTAATTCTTTGATGCTATTTCGGCCTTTACTGATAAAAGCGTTTACCTGTAAATGTTCAAGTAAATCATTTATTTCAATATATCTGTTCTCAATGGAGTAAACGATTATTTTAATAAGCGGATAATGTTGTTTTACTTGTCTTATTAAATCAATTCCTCCATTTAGTTTAGTTTCTCTGTGGTCTTGTTCAAAGGATAAATCAGAGATAATTAAGTCAAAAGGAGAATCATTGTGTTCTGCACTTTGAATTTTTAGCCAAGCATCATCACAATATTTAGTACTGTAAATTTCAGCTTCAGTCTGTTGTGATAGAGCAGTAACAATGCCAACGTTGATACTGTCGTAGTCTTCCACTACAAGAATTTTCTTAATCATAGCTTTTTGGTAGTTGAATAAGATATTTTAAACCAAGTTTATTTTCATTATCAAATGTAATAGTTCCGTTTATATTCTTAATACGGTTTTCCATATTAGACAGACCATTTTTAGATTTGATTTTTTTCTGTATTATTCCAATTCCATTATCGGAATAAAAGATAGTTATTTTATTTTTTAAATCTTCAAATTTAAAGACTACAAGAGTTGCCATACTGTGTTTTTTCATGTTTACGAGTAACTCTTGAATGACGCGATAGATTGTGATTTTTTGTGTTTTATCTAATTGGTCAAAATCAAATTTATCTAAGCCTGTGATGATGATTCTACAAGCATTTGTGTTGTATTCATTGAATAGATTAGTGAGGTGTTCTTTGAATTTAATATCCGTACTAATAGAGCTATGTTGAAGCGAAATATTACGTGCTTTTTTATAAATAATCTCTAAATCGTTAATCAAGTGATTCTTTGTTTTTGCAATGTCTAATTCAAAGTTTTGAGACAATGTCAGTACATTGAACACATCATTTGCAAGCTCGTCGTGTACTTTCTTTGCAATAGTAGTTTCGGTTAAATAAACTTCTTCTAACTTTTCTTTTCGATGTCTTCTTTTTAGTTTTTTATATATAATAATAAATAGAGAAGCACATACAATGACAAATAGGATGATAATTAAAATTGCATTGTGTTGCTTAGTAATTGTTATTTCAGTTTGTTGAAGGTCATACCTTA
>JASLGC010000289.1 GCA_030150335.1 Flavobacterium sp. | reverse complement strand
AAAATTAATCGCAGCTAAAAGCGTTGGATACCCTGGAAGAAAGAAATCTGCAGTCGTAGCAGGGAAAATAGCAATTAATGCAGGATTAGAAATTCCAAGAGCCATTCCTAAAGGCATCATCGTTTTGGTAGTTGCTGCTTGGCTAAACATCAAGACTCCTAAAGCAAACACAGCAATAGCAAAAGTCCAAGGATAAGCAGTGACAAGTTCTTTAAGAAAATTCTTAATCACTAAATCATTATGAGTCATAAAAGTTGCACTCATCCACACAACTCCAAAAACAGAAACAACAGCTGTAGCCATAGAACTGAACAAACTCATCTTAGTCACTTCAACTGCACTCGTTTTAGTACTAATAAGCATTAAAGCCGAAGCTGTCAAAGTGATAATGCAAATTATCCCCACCATTTGAAGCTCTCCATTAGCTTTTAAAACTAAATTCGCTACACCAGGTTCAAAATGAGGCAACAAATGAGAAAAAGAGCCAGAAAAAACAATCATAAAAACAGCTAATGCAAAAATAAACACAGCAGTTTTAGCGCCTTTTTTTAAAGGTTCTTTCTCAGCTACATCTTCAGAATCAAGACTATGTGCAAATTCAGGATCTTTCATCTTTTCAATAAAAATAGGATCATCCTCAAGCTCTTTTCCTTTTTTCAAAACAGAAAAGCACCCAAATAAAATCCCTATCAAACAAGCAGGAATACACACTTTCATAATATCAATCAACGCTCCAGGATAAGCTAAAATACCCGCTCCTGCAAAAGCAGCAGTTGCAGCACTCATCGGACTTCCTGTAATAGATACATGAGAAGCAATAACAGAAATACTCAAAGGTCGTTCAGGTCTAATTCTCTTTTTCGCTGCTACTTCAGAAATAATCGGAAGCAAGGAATACAGAAGATGTGAAGTCCCAGCAAACAAACAAAAAAAGTAAACTGTAAATGGAGCTATGAAAATAATTTTAGATGGGTTACTCCTAATGACTCTCTCTGCCAATAGAACAAGATAATCCAAACCACCACAAGCTTGTAAAGTAGCAGCAGTTGAAACAATTGCTAAAATAACAAGCATTACATCTATTGGAGGGTCACCAGGTTTCATGTGGAAAACAAAAATAAAAATCATAAGTCCTAACATCCCCATGACACCTAATCCTATTCCCTTCATTTGCGAACCGATGAGTATCATCGCCAATAGTATCAAAAACTGCAACAATATCAACATAAAATCTATTTTAAAAATTCTTGTGTATATAACGAAGACGGATGTTTATCTACTCTTAAAAAGAGAATTATAGTTATCTAACTACGCCCTCCTTCTTCCTCATTCTTAATACTTAAAAAAGAGATCTTGAATGTCAACAGAATTCTTATTCTGAGTCAATGCTAACATTAGTAATATTCTTGCTTTTTGAGGATTTAAGTCATCTGAAACCACAAAGCCCAAAGCCTTATCATCAACTTCATTAAAGAGAGTTACACGCCCTCCTCCTACACGAGTTGCTCTACAAACAACAATTCCTTTTTTAGAAGCCTCCGCTAATGCATTAAGAACAGGAGTATTAATATTCCCATTTCCCATTCCCGCATAAACAATTCCCGCCACGCCATCTTTAATAGCAGTATTTACCGCTCTTGGATTAGCATCAGCATAACCATAAACAATTTCTACCTCAGGTAATTTTGTCACTCCTTTTACATCAAATTTTTGCTGTGGAGTTCTCAAGCTTTTGTAATAATAACTCACCTTACCATCATAAATCAATCCAATAGGACCAAAATTTCTTGATTGAAAAGTAGCAGTATTCGTTGTTATTGTTTTGGTAACATCTCTTGCAGCAAATACAGCTTCATTCATTGCAGTTACAACACCAATACCTTTACTTTTTGGAGAAGCAGCTACCATTACAGCATCGAGTAAATTTCTATTTCCATCTTGGCTCATTGCAGTAGCAGGTCTCATTGAGCCAACTAAAACAACAGGCTTATCAGACTTAACAGTCAATGATAAAAAATAAGCAGTCTCTTCTTGTGTATCCGTACCATGTGTGATTACAATCCCATCTGCTTCATTATTGTCGAATATCTCATTAATACGGTTACTTAACTTTAACCACGTTTCAATATTCATATCTTGACTACCTATTTGAGCTATCTGTTCACCTTTTACCTTTGCAAACTCTTTCATTTCAGGCACTGCGTTCACCAAATTTTCGACTCCAATTTGACCAGCTTTATAAGCTGCTTTAGTTGAAGACTCCCCAGCACCTGCAATAGTTCCACCTGTAGCTAAAATAATTACACGTGCATTTGGATTCCTATCTTCTGCATTAGATTGTGCGAAACTTTGAAGAGTCAAAAGAAACGCACACGCTATAAATAATACCTTTTTCATATTATTGAGTATTTATAAGATTAAGAATTAATAAACTTCGGATGGATTAAGTTTTGTAGAGAATACACCTCTCCCCATTTTTCTTGCGAAATTAACTTGCGCTCTTTCACAACTATCTCATAAACACTTTTACCAGATTGCAATGCTTCACCTGCTACACTCGCACAAACTTCATAACCTAAAATTGGATTTAATTGCGTAACAATTCCAATGCTATTCATTACTAATTTTGCACAATGATCCTCATTAGCAGTAATACCAAGAATGCATTTATCTACTAAAGTTTCAATAGCATTTCCAAAATATTCAAAAGAAGTAAACATGCTAAAACTAATAACAGGCTCCATAACATTTAACTCCAACTGCCCCGCCTCTGCTGCTAACGTAACAGTCACATCTTGTCCAATTACATAATAACATGTTTGATTAACAACTTCAGGAATAACAGGGTTTACTTTACCTGGCATAATAGAAGAACCAGGTTGACGAGCAGGAAGATTTATTTCGCCAAAACCAGTACGTGGTCCTGAACTCAATAATCGCAAGTCATTACATATTTTTGAAATCTTAATCGCAGCGCGTTTCAGTGTTCCCATCACTTGTACATAAGCACCAGTATCACAAGTAGCCTCAATTAAATCAGGAGAAAGCGTAACTGGTATTTTTGCTTCTTTAGCTAAATACTCCACACACAATTCAGGATAACCTTCAGGAGTGTTAACCCCCGTACCAATTGCAGTAGCTCCCATATTAACTTCCAGCACCAATTTTTGAGCTTCACGAAGGCGAAGTAAATCATCAGAAGTAGAACTTGCATACGCCGTAAACTCTTGACCTAATGTCATAGGAACAGCATCTTGCAATTGTGTACGTCCCATTTTAAGAACATCACTAAAATCTTTTCCTTTTATTGCAAAAGCATTTTCAAGCTTTTCAAGAGATTTACAGAACTCATCAATTTTATAATATAATGCTATACGAAAAGCAGTTGGATAAGCATCGTTAGTAGATTG
>JASLGC010000249.1 GCA_030150335.1 Flavobacterium sp. | reverse complement strand
TGTAGGCAGCTAAAGAAGGTCTAAGAAAGTAGAATTTATTTTATAGAATTTAAAAAAGATCAAGCGATGCATGAATTGTCAATCGTGAAAGATATCTTTTCTACCCTAGAGGAGCACTACGAGGCTAAAGTAGAAGATATTCAGAAAATACAGGTTACAGCAGGGTTGTTATCTAATGTACAGCCTGTGTTGATACAGAATGCCTTTGATGCGTTTATCATTGATAATCTAATCTATAAAGAGATGGAATTAGAAGTAGTGGTCAACGATATCATCGCACACTGTCACAGCTGTGATAAAGACTTTAAGGTGGAGTACCACCGATTCGTCTGTCCGTGTGGTACTCCGTCTGCGGATATCGTACAAGGCAACGAACTATATATATCAAAAGTAATATTTAAACAATCATTATAAATCACCCATACTTATGTCAACAAGTAATCCAAAAAGTTTAGGAAATCGCGTAGGTTCACTACAATGTGATAATACTACACTTCACTTATTAAAAGCAAATGACTATGTAGCAAATGCTATTCGTGAGAAATTGAAAGATGTATGTGTGATTAATGTTTGTTCTTCTCCAGGTTCAGGAAAAACTACTTTAATGCAAGAGACAGGTAAGAGATTAGCTAAGGACTTAAACATTTCAGTGTTAGTAGGTGACCCAGAAACAGATAGAGATGCTGTGCGTATGCAAGAGGTTGGGATTAATGCTTTGCAAATTGTAACTGGAGGGATGTGCCACATTGAAGCACAGATGATTCTTCAAGCGTTAGACCACATTGACTTAACAGGTACTGACTTATTGTTCATCGAGAACGTTGGTAACTTATTATGTCCGTCTGCATTCGATTTAGGAGAAGATTACCGCGTTACTTTATTAGCAACAACTGAAGGTGATGATAAACCTAAAAAATACCCAAGAATGTTCTTAACAAGTGAGTTAATGGTAGTTTCTAAAGCTGACTTATTACCTTACGTTCCATTTACAGTGGAGAACGTTACTAAGGACGCAAGAGAGGTAAACCCTAATATTGAGGTTCTTACAATTAGTACTTTAAAAGGAGACGGAATGGACGAATGGTGTCAATGGTTGAAAGATAGAGTAGCTGATAAAAAGGCAAAAAATACTGCTGAGTAATTCCTGTATGCAAGAAATTATTCTAATAGATGAGGTTCTTTCTGCTGCGGTAGATTGTAATACAGACGTTGCTGATGTGATTGAAATCGAATGGTTTGAAACACAAAAGCAATTGATTAAAAGACAAACCAAACAGGGGAAAGAGCTTCATTTACAAAAAGTAGTAGGTAGAGATTGGCAACAGGGTGATTTGCTATATGCAAATGGGGTTTGCTTGGCTAAGATAGCTGTGAAACCAGCCTTGTGTATTGTCTTCTCATCTGATGTGGAACGCGAAGTAGCAGATTTTTGTTACTATATCGGCAATAGGCACTTGCCTTTGTTTACCGACGCGGATAAGAAATCGTTTACTGTTCCTTATGACGGTAATTTATACGAGCAGTTACGTGCGAAATTAAATGATAAAATCACCTTGCAGGAACAAACTTTATTGATGCACAATGAAGTTAAGAATGTGAGAAAACTTATAAAACTATCCAATGAAAACTAAACAATTTCTATTCTTTGCCCTTGTGATGATTAGCGCTGTTTTTACAAATGCGTGTAAGTCAAAAGTGGAAGAGAAAGAGCAATTAAAAGATACAAGTGTTACGGCTTTAGATTGTAGAGATAAAGAGATTACTCTTGATGCTGTGGCTCAGCGTATTGTTGTTCTTTATGACCCGCTTGTAGATGATATTTATATGTTAGGTGCCCAAGATAAATTGGTGGGTATTCCGCAACAGGTATATCAAAAGGAAGATACTTTCTCGTTTCTATCTAAATTAGATAGACGCATTGCTAATAAAGAGATTGCTACACCGAGTTTTGGTGGTGGTTCAAGTAATATAGAGTCAATCATCGGGTTGCAACCTGATTTGGTTATTACGTTTGACAAAGACATCGAAACGGTAGAACAGTTAGAGCAATTAGGGATTAAAGTATATACCGTATCAAGCAAGAGTCAGGAAATTATTTACAAAGAATTGGTTGGAATGGCTACGTTATTAGGTAAAAAAGAACGTGCTGAGGAGATTGTTACTTATATCAGAGCAGAGGTAGCAAAAATGCAATCAGCAAAGTTCGAAAATCCTAAAACAGCTTATTATGCTTGGTCTAAAGGGCGTGTTTTATCGACTTCAGGAAAAGGTACTTTAATGGATTTAGCTATTAATTTATCAGGAGCAGTGAATGCTTGTCCTTTGGAAATGGAAGCTCCAAATGTAGGAGCAGAGACTTTGTACAAATGGAATCCAGACATCATTATCTTATGGGATTCAAGCCAAGATGATGTATATAGTTTGAAAGAGTTAGAAAACTTGCCAGCAGTAAAAAACAAACACGTATATGAAATGTATCCAACATTCTATTACGATCCCCACACAGTTAAGTTTTTACTATTTGCTAAGCAAGTGCGCAATTGGTGTTACAACGAAATGTCAGCTGATGAGTTGAACGTTGAGATCCAAGAGGTGTTGAAAAAACTATATGAAATAAATAATTAGTTAGATAAATAGAATATGGGGAATAAGCTAAAAGTAGCCTTATTGTTGATAGTGCCTATCGTTTTAGTCGTAGGTTCGCTGTTGTTAGGATCAACAGAAAACCTAAGCCTAAGCGAGTTAGCGCACTATGCCATGCGAATGTTTGATCGTTGGCAAGGACAGGATATTGCTACGAGTCCAATTGAGACTATTATATGGAAGGTAAGAATGCCACGTATCATCTTGACTTTTTTAGTGGGGGCTTCTTTAGCTTCTGCGGGTGGTGTATTACAAGCCATTTTTAGAAACCCAATTGTGGATCCTTTTACATTAGGAATCTCATCTGGGGCTGCTTTTGGAGCGGCGTTGGCTATGCTTTTCCCTTTTATGTCTATTAATTTATCTGCTTTTATTTTTGGTGTGTGTGCTGTTTTAATGACGTATGGTGTTTCTTATGCTGGTAGTCGTACTTCAATTGTGAGTATGGTGCTTTCGGGAATTATCATTTCGGGAATTTTCACAGCCTTGTTGACACTTTTACAATATTTGAGTGATCCGTATAAGTTGCAAGCGATTATACAATGGACGATGGGTAATTTACATACGGCTTCATGGTCTAAGGTAAATATGGCTGTTTATCCAATTGTAATTGGGCTTGCGGTTATTGTCTTTTTGAGATGGAAACTTAATTTATTGTCTTTAGGTGATAACGAAGCACTGGCGGTAGGGGTTAATCCAAAGGTTTTAAAACTGGTGTTAATTGCTGTATCTACTATGATTACTGCTTCGTCAGTAGCAGCGGTAGGGGTGATTAGCTTGTTTGGACTAATTGTACCACATATCAGTAGAATGATTTTCGGTCCGGACAACAGTATTTGTGTTTGGGCAAATATCAGTATCGGAGGAGCATTTCTATTGGTGATAGATGACTTTTCAAGGGCTGTAATGCCGTTTGAAATACCTGTAGGAGTATTTACAATGTTGATTGGTGCACCTATTTTTATCTACTTAATGAAGAAAAGTTTAATGAATTGGAACGGATGAGCAATATAATTTCAATTAAAGACTTGAGTTTTTCTTATGGGAAAGAGCAAGTATTGAACAACGTGAATGTTCAGTTTAAGCAAGGAGAATTCTCTATTATCTTGGGTAGAAATGGTAGTGGTAAATCGACACTGTTTAATGTAATGGCAGGGTTAGAGCAGAAATATACAGGGGAGATCATCATCGGAGATAAAGAGAGAAGAAAGATAAAACCGGGACAACAACAGGGTGTGCGCCTTGGGTTTTTAACTCAGTTTCACCAAACGACTTTTCCTTTTAAAGTGAAAGACGTGATTCTGACTGGTCGTGCTTCTTTTTCTAAGTTTTCACCGAGTGAGGATGATCACCAGGCGGTAGAGGATGTGTTGAATCAATTTGAATTGACTCATCTGAAAGACAAGGCTTATACGTCGTTGTCCGGAGGGGAGAGACAGTTGGTTTTACTATGTCGTGTACTGGTTCAAAAACCGGATATATTACTGTTAGATGAGCCTACGAATCACTTGGATTTACATTATCAAGTGGCTGTATTAGAGTGTGTTCGTGCTTTAGCAGATCAAGGGACAACGATTCTTTGTGTAATGCATGATCCGAATATGGCTTTTATGTATGGCGATAATTTTTACTTAACAGAGGATAAGCGCCTTTTAGATGTGAATGAATGTGAACAAGAGGAGTTACATCAATTATTAGAAAAGACGTACAAATTGCCGTTGACACATTTACAAAATAACGGGCGACCGATATATGTTCCTTCAAGAAATAAATAAGATGGATGCAATAAAAATTAGCAAGGTAACGCAAGCGGATGAGCAAGAGATATTACAGTATGTAATAGAATTTAGAAAGGGGTTGTTCCCAATGCTTGATCCTGCGAAGTTACCAAGTGATTTAGTGAATTTCCACGATTGGTATATCGACAATCCATTGGGTGTTTTTTTACAAGCACGCGATGAAGAAGGAAATTTGATAGGTGTAATTGGAATGATGGAATATGATCATCGTTTTCCATATTTAGATTACGGCCAATATACTACAGTTGAAGTAGCTCGCTTATTTGTAGAGCCTGCTTATAGACGCAAGAGAATAGCCCAGCTTTTAGTTGACGAATTAAAGAAAGAGGCTATTGAGAAGGGTATCAATATGTTGTACCTACACACTCATCCTTTTTTGACAGGAGCTTTTGAGTTCTGGCAAAAACAAGGATTCTACTTGATTAAGGATGCTGAGGAAGGTGGGTTTACCACACTTCACATGGAGCATCCTCTTTAAAAGAAAACCTAATAAACCACTAAATAGATGAAACAAAATTTACTTTTTTGGAAGCTATCAATCCTTTTGGTATTTCTTCCCATAATTTCTATTGCCCAAGTTTCCGAAACTGTGTTCGGAGTAATTCTCAACGGAAAGGGGAAGCCGATTGCGGATGTATTGGTTACAGCGCCTCAGAAAGCGTTGATGACTGAGAGTAATGACAGAGGGGAATTCCGTTTTGGAGAAAAAGTAGAATTGCCTGTTGACATTGAGTTGACTGCAATTGGATATAAAAGCAAGGTTGTAACACTTAAAGAAGGTGTTT
>JASLGC010000193.1 GCA_030150335.1 Flavobacterium sp. | reverse complement strand
TTAGAAAGATTAAAGAGTTTATTGAAAAGCAAGAATAAAAGCGCTACGTATATGGAGAATACAGATTTTGGAGGAATAAAGTTTGATTTACCAAAAAACCAATCAAACGTTATTAAAGTAATTGGTGTTGGAGGTGGTGGTAGTAACGCCATTAACCACATGTTTAAACAAGGTATAAAAGGTGTAGATTTTATAGTTTGTAATACTGACTCACAAGCATTAGAGAATAGTACAGTGCCTAATAAAATTCAATTAGGTGTTAACTTAACTGAAGGACTTGGGGCTGGAGCAAATCCAGAAGTAGGACAACAATCTGCTTTAGAAAGTATTGAGGAAATTGAAAAAATGCTTGATGTAAATACTAAAATGGTATTTATTACAGCAGGTATGGGTGGAGGTACCGGAACTGGTGCAGCTCCTGTAATTGCTCAATTGTCTAAAGAAAGAGATATTCTAACTGTCGGAATTGTAACTATTCCTTTCCAATTTGAGGGGAAAGTAAGACAGGAACAAGCACTGAAAGGTGTTGAACGTTTACGTAAGCAAGTAGATTCATTAGTTGTTATCAATAATAATAAATTACGTGAAGTATATGGTAACTTAGGATTTAAAGCCGGTTTCTCCAAAGCCGACGAAGTCTTATCTACTGCTGCACGTGGTATCGCTGAAGTTATTACGCATCACTATACACAAAATATAGATTTAAAAGATGCTAAAACAGTTTTATCTGATAGCGGAACAGCTATAATGGGATCAGCAAGTGCTTCTGGTGAAACAAGAGCGAAGGATGCAATTGTAGATGCTTTAGACTCTCCTTTATTAAATGATAATAAGATTACTGGGGCTAAGAACGTATTGTTGTTAATTGTTTCTGGTTCTAACGAAATTACAATTGATGAGATTGGAGAGATTAACGATCACATCCAAACTGAAGCTGGTCATAATGCTAACATCATTATGGGGGTTGGTGAAGATGATACTTTAGGAGAAGCTATTTCTGTAACAATTATTGCTACTGGTTTTAATATCGAGCAACAAAAAAATATTGTTACTACTGCAGAGCCTAAAATGATTATTCACACTTTAGATGATGAGCAAAAAGCGGTAAGAAATTTATCTCAAACAGCTCCATTAAGCTCATTTAGTTTTTCAACTCCAAACGAACCGTTATCAGCATTAAGTGCTACTGATATTCTTAATACTTTTGGACAAGTTGAAGAAGCTCCTGAACCTAAAGAAGAGAAGATTACAATCTATAATTTAGAAGATGAGTATGACGATGATGATAATGATGATGATTTTTTAGACGGTGGTGATGAGCCAGAAGGAGAAGATCCGGTTTTGCCAACTGAAGAAAAGGAATTTACTATTGTTGAAAAGAGTAGTGAAGTATCTAATTTAGATGTGTTTTTTGAAAATGTTACTCCAAGAGAGGAAACAAGAAAAAATACTAATTTATCAGGCGAGCAAGTAACTAATAAAGCAAAGGATATTAGAGACATTAAAGTTGTTGATCCTGAGTTTATCATTGTTTCTGCTAAAGCTGAACCATTGGCACAACCAAAAGTTGTACAACAAAAATTCGCTGAGCCAGTAGCGTATCAAATAGAAGAGGATGTTGTAGAAGCATACGTTCCTCAAGCTATCACTAACGAATCTGTAGCAGCAAATAGTTTTGCACCTAAAGAGGAAGTAATTCGTTTTACTTTAGATGACTATACTGAAAAAGAAAGTGAATTAGCTTCAGCAAAACCTGTAAACAAACACCAAGAGGATATTGCAGAAGAGTTTAAGTTTTCTGTGAAAGCACCTGCTAAAGTTGAAATAGAAGAAGTTGAGTCTACTACACAATTAGAGGAGGAGTTAGATGAAGTAAATCCTATGGAAATGAGTATTGAAGAGTTTACTTTAAAAAGCCGAGCTGCAGAGAGAAGAAAAAAGATGAAAGACTTTAATTATAAGTTTAACAACACAAATAATCAGTTAACTGAATTAGAACGTGAGCCAGCTTATAAAAGAAGTGGAGTAGATTTAAAAGAGACAGAAGATATGTCTGGAAAATCTCGAGTTAGCTTTGGAGTTGATAGTAATAACGATGCTAAACTTAGATCTAATAATTCATTTTTGCATGATAACGTAGATTAACGAAAGATCTAATCAAATATATAGAGCCCGAAAAAGTATAATTTTTTCGGGCTTTTTTATATATTTGCAGCTAAATAAAATATTTTGATATGAGTTTACAATCTAAGATTATGGATGCAATGAAAAGTGCAATGAAAGCTAAAGATACTGTAGCTTTAGAAGCACTTAGAGCAATTAAGTCTGAGTTATTATTAGCCCAAACTCAATCAGGGGCACAAACTGATCTTGCTGAAGAAGAAGAAATAAAAATCTTACAAAAATTAGTAAAGCAAAGAAAGGATAGTGCAAGCATATTTTCAGAACAAGGACGTAATGATTTAGTAGAACCAGAATTAGCACAAGTTGCTGTTATCGAAAAATTCTTACCAGAACAATTATCTGAAGAGGATGTAAAGAAAATTATTAACGATATAATCGTTAATGGTGGATTTAGTGGAATGTCTGCTATGGGACAAGTTATGGGACTTGCATCAAAAGAGTTAGCTGGTAAAGCTGACGGGAAAACAATTTCAACTATTGTGAAGTCATTATTGACTAACTAAAATATTATAGTGTCCGTGTAGTTCAACTGGATAGAATATCAGATTTCGGCTCTGAGGGTTGGGGGTTCGAAACCCTCCACGGACGCGAAAATATATAAATTGAGAAGCGAAGTATTTACTTCGCTTTTTTTATTTCTAAAAATAAGGCAATATATGATAAAAGTCATTTTTTAATGACTAAATGTGAAGTAGTTTTGGGGTGCACAAAAAAATAGTTCTACTATGAAACAGAGAGTTCCAGTATCGAGTATTATGGCTTCTGATATTGTTAGGTTGAATATTACAGATTCGCTTACATTCGCTGAGGAATTATTCAAAAAACATAAAATCAGACATTTACCTGTTGTTTCAGGAAATAAACTTGTCGGGATTTTAAGCTATACAGATTTGTTGAAAATTAGTTTGGCTGATACAGTTGGTGAGGATGATGAGATAATTGATATGACTGTTTATAATATGTTTACCATAGAGCAAGTAATGGTAAAGAATGTTGTTACTATACAAGCAGATGAAAATATTAGAGATGCTGCAGAAATACTTGTAGACAAAGACTTTAGATCTTTGCCAGTAATGGATGGAGATATGTTAGTCGGAATTTTGACAACGACTGATTTAATTAAGTATTTATTAAAGCAGTACGATTAAGAAATATCAAAAATTGCTATTAAAAAGAATTTAAATTTTGTGGTTTGTGAGTTTGGCTACAAAATTGCATATTGTTGTTTGAGAAAAGCACTAATGTTCTGCATTAGTGCTTTTTTGTTTTTATAAAAAAGCAGAATAGAAGTCATATCAGTACTAAAGCTGTGGCTTTTTCTTTGTTTATAGCTGTTGTTTTTGTTTCTCTTGTAATTATATTGTCGTCAAGGTGCTTGCTCTCTTAAACTATGTTTAAAATTGATGTTATGCTATGTGGATCTTGTATTGGATGTTTCCATAGTACTTCCAACGTTTAGCCATAATGGTAACATAAGATTACCGTAATTTTTATGGAAGCATTATGGAAGCACTATGGGAGCACTATGGGATCATTCCCTGTTTTACCAAAATTATTTTATTAATAAAACTTGTTTTATATTGATATTTATAGCTTTTTCTTGTATTAAAGTAGATTATTTTTCAACATAGCTTTTAGGTATTTCAATTTTTATTATTTTTAGAAGTCGAAAAAATATTGAGTTACGTTATGGACTATAAAGAGTTATTAAATC
>JASLGC010000355.1 GCA_030150335.1 Flavobacterium sp. | reverse complement strand
AGTTGAAAATCATTTTATAACTATGAAAAAAGTGGGTAACCATAATTCGTTTTCAAAGATTTTATTCTTTTGTTTAGCGTTAATGCTATCGTTTACTACAATTTCGTTTGCTCAAGATGTAGCAAAAGGTAAGGAATTGTTCAATTCTAACTGTGCTGCATGTCACAAGTTAGATGGAAATGCTACTGGTCCAGCTCTTCGAGGAGTAGTTGAACGTCACGACGGAGACGTTGAATGGCTTCACAAGTGGATTAAAAGTAGTTCATCTCTAATTAAGGCAGGAGATGCAACGGCTGTAAAGCTTTTTAATGACTGGAATAAGATTGTCATGAATGACTTCCCGGGATTATCGGATGGGGACATTGATGATATTTTAGCTTATACGTCAGAACAAAAAGCAGAGCCTAAAGCTGCTGTAGCTGGTGCTGCAACAGGTCAACAGGGAGGAAACAGTGATAATGTTTCTAACGTTGTTGTTTTAGGTGCTTTGGTAGTTGTATTGATGCTTTTAGTTACGATGTTATTCTTTGTGAAAAAAGTATTAAACAAAGTAGTAGCGGCTAACGGTTTAACTGCAGAAGTGCGTCAAACAGTTCCATTATGTAAGGCATTTGTTAAAAACAAATTCTTAGTAATTGTATCAGTTATCGTTTTTGTATTAATAGGTTCATTCTTCGCGTATGGATTTATGATGCAGATTGGTGTTGATAAAGGATATGAGCCAGTACAGCCTATCCATTTCTCACACAAAATTCACGCAGGTGATAACGGTATCGACTGTAAGTACTGTCACTCTTCAGCAAGATCAAGTAAAACATCAGGAATTCCATCTTTGAATGTTTGTATGAACTGTCATAAAAACATCAACGAATTCGCAGGAGACGAGGGTGTAGATTACGGTAAGTATACACCAGAATTTTACACAGGTGAAATTCAAAAATTGTATGATGCAGTAGGTTGGGATGCTTCTACTCAGAAATATACTGGAAAAGAAAAACCAGTTAAATGGGTTAGAATTCACAATTTACCTGACTTTGTATACTATAACCACTCTCAACACGTGAATGTTGCAGGTTTAGAATGTCAAACTTGTCACGGTCCAGTTGAAGAAATGGAAATTATGAGACAACACTCTCCATTAACAATGGGATGGTGTATCGACTGTCACAGAAAAACTGACGTTAAGTTAGAAGACAACGAGTATTATGCTAAAATTCATAAAGAATTATCTGAGAAATACGGAGTTGAGAAATTGACAGTAGCTCAAATGGGTGGATTAGAGTGTGGTAAATGTCACTATTAATAATTGTTTAAGAATAAGAAGCTAATATATATATACAATGGCATCAAACAAAAAATACTGGAAAAGTGTTGAGGAGCTGAATGAAAATAGTTCTATTGTTGAGACGCTAAGAAACAATGAATTTGTTGAAGAAATTCCTACTGACGAATTTCTTGGAGACAAAGAAACGTTGTCTTCTTCATCTACAACTCGTCGAGACTTTTTGAAATATGTAGGTTTCTCTACAGCTGCAGCTACATTAGCAGCTTGTGAAGGACCTGTTGTAAAATCTATTCCGTATGTAGTTCAGCCAGAAGAGATCATTCCTGGTGTTGCAGATTATTATGCAACGACTGTAGCAGACGGTTTTGACTTTGTAAACGTTTTAATCAAAACGCGTGAGGGACGTCCTATCAAAGTTGAAAATAACAAACTTGCTAATGCGTATTCTGGAGCTAATGCTCGTGTGAATGCATCAGTATTATCTATGTATGATAGTTTACGTTTGAAGCAACCAAAAATCGAAGGGAAGAATGTTTCTTGGGACGAGGTTGATTTAAAAGTAAAAGCAAGTTTACAAGATGCTAAATCAAGTGGAGGAAATGTTGTATTGTTAACGAATACAATGGCAAGTCCATCAACTGATAAATTAATTGCAGAGTTTATCGCTGCAAATCCAAATGCTAAACACGTTGTTTATGACGCTGTTTCATCTTCTGCAGCTGCAGATGCTTATGAAAAAGCTTATGGAGTTCGTGGATTAGCTGATTACGATTTCGCTAATGCTGACGTAGTTGTTTCTGTTGGAGCTGATATCTTAGGAGATTGGCAAGGTGGAGGATACGATTCAGCTTATGCTAAAAATCGTATTCCTAAAAATGGAAAAATGTCTAAGCATATCCAAATGGAGGCAAATATGTCTTTAGCTGGTGCTAATGCTGACGTTAGAATTCCATTGACTGTAGCTGAGCAAAAATCTGCTTTAGTTAAGTTATATAATGAAATCGTTGGTGGTTCAGTTTCAGGTAGTGCTACTGCTTATGACGCTGAAATCGCTAAAGCTGCTAAGCAACTTAAAGCTGCTGGTTCTAAAGGTGTTGTTGTAACAGGAATTGATGATGTTGATGCTCAATTAGTAGTGTTCGCAATCAATGAGAAGTTACAATCAGAAGCTTTCTTACCAGAGCAAACAAAATACGTTAGACAAGGTAATGCTGCTAAAGTAGCACAACTTGTTAAAGATATGAATGCTGGTAATGTTCACACATTAATCATGTCAGGAGTAAACCCAGTTTACACAATGGCTGATAGCGCTGCATTCGTAGCTGGATTAGGTAAAGTAAAAACTTCTGTAGCTTTCTCTTTAAAAGAAGATGAAACTGCTTTAGTTACTACTATTGCTGCTGCTGCACCTCACTACTTAGAGTCTTGGGGAGATGTAATGATCAAAAAAGGTCATTATTCAGTAATGCAACCTACTATCCGTCCTTTATTTGAAACAAGACAATTCCAAGAAGCATTATTATTGTGGACAGGAAACAATGAAGCTTACTACGATTATGTAAAAGCTGTTGGTAAATCTGTAGTTTCTGATAAAACATGGAACCAATTAGTTCACGATGGTTTTGCTGTTGTTGGTACTAATGGTAAAATTTCATCTAACATCGAGTTTTCATCTGCTGCTGCTAATTTAGCTAAAGCTAAGAAAGGTGGAGATTTC
>JASLGC010000158.1 GCA_030150335.1 Flavobacterium sp. | reverse complement strand
CTTGCACAAGGAGTTAAAGAGATTTTTTGGCTTTTCACAGTTCAAAGGTCTTCAGGAAGATGTGGTCAAAAGTATTATCTCAGGACAAAATACTTTTGTGATTATGCCTACAGGAGGAGGGAAATCTCTTTGTTATCAATTACCGGCTTTAGTATTAGAAGGTACAGCTATTGTTGTTTCTCCATTAATTGCGTTAATGAAGAATCAGGTTGATGCTATCCGTAGTTTATCTTCCGAATATGGGGTTGCTCACGTTTTGAATTCATCTTTGACTAAAACTGAAATTAATCAGGTAAAAGAAGATATAAAGAGTGGGGTTACAAAGTTGTTATATGTAGCACCAGAATCTTTGACAAAGGAGGAGTATGTGAGCTTTTTACAAGGTGAGAAATTATCATTTGTTGCTATTGATGAAGCACATTGTATTTCTGAATGGGGTCATGATTTTAGACCTGAATATAGAAACCTTCGTAATATTATTAGACACTTAGGAGATATTCCTATTATTGGGTTGACAGCTACTGCTACCCCAAAAGTACAAGAGGATATTTTAAAGAATTTAGAAATACCCGATGCAAATGTTTTTAAGGCTTCGTTTAACAGACCAAATCTGTATTATGAAATTAGGCCCAAAACTAAAAATATAGAGACAGATATTATCCGTTTTATCAAACAACATAGTGGTAAATCAGGGGTTATCTATTGTTTAAGTAGAAAGAAAGTAGAGGAAATTGCAAACGTACTACAAGTAAATGGTGTTAGTGCGGTGCCTTACCATGCAGGATTGGATGCTAAAACGCGAGCTAAACATCAAGACATGTTCTTGATGGAGGACGTTGACGTGGTTGTAGCAACGATTGCTTTTGGGATGGGTATTGACAAGCCAGACGTGCGTTATGTAATTCACCATGATATTCCAAAGTCATTAGAAAGCTATTATCAAGAAACTGGTAGAGCAGGACGTGATGGAGGAGAAGGACACTGTTTAGCTTATTACGCTTATAAGGATATAGAAAAACTTGAGAAGTTTATGGCTGGTAAGCCTATAGCGGAACAAGAAATTGGTTATGCGTTGCTACAAGAAGTTGTGGCTTATGCAGAGACTTCTATGTCAAGACGTAAATTTTTACTTCACTATTTCGGAGAAGAATTTGACGAAGTAAATGGAGATGGAGCTGATATGGATGATAATACACGTAATCCAAAAAGCAAAGTTGAAGCGCAAGATGAAGTCGTAAAATTACTTAAAGTAATTAGAGATACTAAACAGGTATATAAAACTAAAGAGGTTATTTTTAGTTTACTTGGGAAGGTTAATGCTCTTCTGAAAGTTAATAAAACTGATTCACATGAATTTTTTGGTTGTGGTAAAGAGCACGACGAAAAATATTGGATGGCATTAGTTAGACAAGTTTTAGTTGCAGATTTTCTACGTAAAGACATTGAAGCGTATGGAGTCTTGAAATTAACTGAAAAGGGAATTGCTTTTATTGAGAATCCAGAATCATTTATGATGACGGAGGATCACGAGTACTCAAGAGATATAGTTGAAGGAGATTTAAATGTTTCTAAATCAACTTCAGTAGCAGATGCTGTGTTAATTGGCATATTAAAAGATTTAAGAAAGAAAGTAGCTAAGAAATCTGGTGTGCCTCCTTTCGTAGTTTTCCAAGATCCTTCTTTAGAAGAAATGGGATTAAAATATCCAATTACTTTAGAAGAGATGGCTAATATTATAGGTGTTAGTGAAGGAAAGGCTAAGAAATATGGTAAGGACTTCGTTGACGTTATCAAGAAATATGTTGAGGAAAACGATATCGTTAGACCGGATGATTTGGTAGTGAAATCTACTGGGGCTAATTCAGCTTTAAAACTTTACATCATTCAGAGTGTAGATAGAAAACTTTCACTGCAAGATATTGCAAGTGCAAAAGGGTTGGATATGGATGCATTATTGAAAGAGATGGAGCAAATCGTTTATTCTGGAACTAAATTAAATATTAGTTATTGGATAGATGATGTGTTAGATGAAGATCAACAAGAGGAGATCTATGATTACTTCATGGATTCTGAAACAGATAATATAAAGACAGCGATGGCTGAGTTTGATGGAGATTATGATACTGAAGATTTGCGTTTAATGCGTATTCAGTTTATGACCAAAGAAGCAAACTAACATTTAGTCTAATCGATAAAAAAAATCTCCGAATAATTTCGGAGATTTTTTTTGTTTTTAACCTTCATATAATTCCCCTCTTTGAGGTTTTAAAATATCTCTAAGTTGTCTCATTTGTTCATCATTTACAACCATATAAGCAATCGAGTGAAACTCTGCAAGTTTTTGATGTTCAATGATTGTAATTGGTAGTTTTTCTATTGCAACATATTCTTTTAAATGGATAACGTGGTGTTCTGCTGTTTTTTCTCCTGCAGGACCTTTAAAATCCCATATAAGTTTTATTCTTCGTTCCATTGTGTAATCATTAAGTTTTTTCAAAAGTACTTAAAAAACTGCGATTATACCTATTGCTCCGCATTGAAGGTTTGGATATGTGTTTGTAAATACTTGGTATGTGGGTGCTTTTTATTCTTTGTGAAGTATATGTTTATTTATAAATATAGCTGATAAAAAATAAACATCTTGTTTCCTTGTAGATAAAGGGGGTGAACTGACAATGGTCTGAGTATAGTCTGAGTGTTGTCCGACAAAATAGCTTCTAACCCCAGTAAACTCAGAGGAAACTGGGACTATTGTCAGAGAAAACCCTATTTTGGATAGTTTGATGGTTTATGGAAATTGTGTGTAACCCTTGTAAAATAAGGGATTGAGGTAATTTCTCTATTTTTATAATTTCCTTTTTATTACAATAAATGTATGAAAATTGTATGAAAATGGGGCTAAAATCGGTTTTTTTAGATGAAAATTATCGAAAAACTACTCGTTAAAAAGATAAAATAAGTAGAAAAGTGATGTGTAAGGAGATATATTTCCTGATAAATTTAATTTTTATACAAAGTTTTTGAAATTGTTAAATAGGATTGGTTAAAGAAATTAGATAAACCATATCTTTTTTGTATTTTTGAAATTGTTATAATTTTTAAGGTATGAAAGAAGAATTCGTGATAT